>NZ_QTMJ01000001.1:419107-419367 GCF_003635485.1 Parabacteroides sp. AF19-14
CACGGAGGACCGGATAAACACGTAGTTGAACAGCAGGGGCCGCTTCGTGTTGACCATCTTGCCATCCACCTTCCTCACCTCCACGTACGAGGGGGCGAAGTACTCGAACAACGTCTCCCCACGACGCTTGCGCCGGGAAAGACGCGCCGTACCCCTCTCCGAGCAACCGTCTCTCAAAACATTCATCATTATGATTATCTTTTCCTAAGATTATAGCAGGATCTCCACTCAAGCCTCACGACAATTCAAAGCCCTACCAA
>NZ_QTMJ01000010.1:0-174577 GCF_003635485.1 Parabacteroides sp. AF19-14
TCGTTTCTCGATTGCGGCTGCAAAGGTAAGGACTTTTTTTTTAATCTCCAAATTTTTCGGTGAAAAATTTTCAAGTTTTTTTTCAAGCCGATCTCCGGGCGGTTGGAAATTATCGCTTGGCCCAGCCAACCTCATCCCCTACCCAAGGATACCTCCACGTTTCCATCATTTCTGAAGCGCCGTTCTCTCTCGAATGCGGGTGCAAAAGTAATGCTATAAAACATACGATCCAAATTTATCGGGCATTATTTTTTAGGCTTTTTTTCACGAGGGGGATTGCGTACATTAAATAATACGTGATGCTCTTTTTTAACTTACGAGTCACCGCGTGTACCGAAAACAGGGCTCTCACGAGTGCTTTTACACGTATAAAAACGATAAACAGGGTCCTAGCGACGAGAGGAAATCACACGGGAAAAACGGCTTTCTGCTCATGGAATCACGAGAAAATCGCTCTGTACACGTGCTTTTGGGCCACGTAAATGTGAGTTTAGGCCGATTATATCGCCCCAAAGACTAAAAAAGGGCTAAGAGAACAGTATTACATAAACAACTGTCTATCTATACTTTAAGACATCAAGAAAATCTTCAAAAAAAATCACAGGGCGCATTAGGGCGCATCTTTACGTGTTCGCAAAAACATTTTACAAAAAAAATATATTACTCCATCTATATAATAAGTAAGACGCTAATTTTTTTATAATATAAAAGTTTTACAAACCTCGCAAAGATGCGCCCTTTGCGCCCTGAACCATCCCCTACCAACTTATCCGGGATACAAAAAAAGCCTATGGGACACGGCCGTAAAGTCATTGAGATAACACCTCTATCCCATTGACTTTACCACCGTTTCCCATTGAGATACTATCGCAAACCCGACACTTCAAGAAGGGATAATCATTCTCCAGATAGGCGTCTTGACCATGAACACGAATAGTTCGCTCGCAACTGAACTGAACCGCACCATCGTCCCGTTAATCACTACCCGTCCCATGATAGGGACAAATCCGTTCTTCTCCTTGCTGCCGTTCACATAGATTTGACTTCTCCCAATATCCACAATTTGCCCCTACCTTCTTCATATTCAATTTTAATTGCGCCAATCTGGGCTTTTTATGAGGTTATTACGGAGATTTTCCGTAAATTTGTAGAAATAAGACAGCCAATAATATTTATAAAAATATGCGAGAAAAACTCTCCTATCCTGTTAGGATCATCATATCCTTACTATCCATTTTTCTCTGGAGCTTTCCGGCAGAAGGGCAGGATAGTGAAAGCTTAAAAAAGCAATTGGATCAAAAGCTAAACTCTTTCGCAAGGCAATATGTGTCTTCACGCACCATTAAGATTGACTCCATCCTCATACAGAAGAAGAAAGTCACGCTTTTCGCCAATGAAGCTTTGGAGGACATCCCTTTTCGGGAATATAACGTTTCTGAGCTTTACGCAAGTATAGCTCCCCTATTCCCCAATGCCTCCAAGATCGTCATCTTGACCCGAGGTACAGACATTGAGAGCCTGATTCCCGAATACGACAGAAAAGGACGTCCCAACAAAAAGAGGCTATACTCCATTAAAGAGAGCAAATACCCGCTAACCCGTAGCCTATCCAGCCCTCATGAGATAAAAAACGGATTACAAAACCGTCATATCGCCCTTTGGCAAAGCCATGGTTTATATTACGCCCAGACCGCCCATCGCTGGGAATGGCAACGGGCTCGCATGTTCGGCACCGTGGAGGACTTATTTACGCAGAGTTTTGTTCTTCCTTATCTGACCCCGATGCTTGAAAACGCAGGAGCGACTATTCTTATCCCCCGGGAAAGGGACACTCAAATACACGAAATCATTATCGACAATGATCGCTCTACTCCGGGATCCGAGTATAAGGAATTGGATGGAGAGAAAGCTTGGTCGGATGGGGAGAAAGCCGGATTTGGGCATATTCAAGCTACTTATACGAATGGGGAGAACCCTTTTACGCAAGGTACCTATCGGCAGACGGTCACACAGAGGAAAGGAAAAGAAAGTCTCATCGAGTGGATTCCCGAAATTCCGGAATCGGGGAATTACGCGGTCTATGCCTCCTATCAATCTTTTCCGAACAGCACAGAGCAGGCACTGTATACCATCCATCATGCCGGAGGGGAAACCACAATCGCCGTCAATCAAACAATGGGGGGTGGGACTTGGATCTATCTGGGAAACTTCAAATTCACGGCACATGAACAAGCCCATGAGAGAATCGTATTAACGAATCAAAGCAATAAATCGGGAAAGATTATCACGGCAGACGCAATCAAGATCGGTGGCGGCATGGGGAACATCGCACGTAGCCCGCTAGAAAGTCCCTATCCGATAGAAGCAGAGACAAGTGGGTATCCACGGTTTACCGAGGCGGCCCGATATTGGCTACAATGGGCGGGAATACCGGATAGTATCTATTCGAAAAGCACTTTCCGCAATGATTATCAAGACGACATTTACGCACGTCCCCGATGGGTTAATTATTTAAAAGAACAGACCCATATCCCTATCGACATGGCCTTCGCATTCCATTCCGACGCAGGAACCACCCCGGATGACTCAATTATAGGGACACTCGGCATCTATATGTCTAAAAGCAACGACGGAATCTACACCAACCGGAAAAGCCGGGAGATCGCCAGAGACCTAACCGACATGATCCAAACACAGATCCTGTCCGATGTCCGCAAGGTTTACAATCCTCAATGGAGCCGCCGGGGCATGTGGAATCAATCTTATATAGAGGCACGTATTCCCGATGTCCCAACGATGCTATTAGAATTACTATCCCATCAAAACTTCGCCGATATGCGTTACGGGTTAGACCCACGCTTCCGTTTCCTTATCTGTAGGGCGATCTATAAAGGGATGCTCCGTTATATCTGTTTCCAGAATAAACAGGAGCCTATCGTACAACCGCTCCCACCCGATCGTCTGTATACGGAGCTCGTAGAAACGAATAAAGTGAGAATCGGCTGGAAAGCCGTACAGGATACTCTTGAGGAGAGTGCCTCACCAACCGCCTATATCCTTTATAGTCGAAAAGACAGCGGTGGATTCGATAACGGGACGCTCGTAAAAGGAGAAGAAATCATTCTTCCAATTGAGACGGGTATTATCCATAGTTATAAGGTAGCTGCCGTAAATAAGGGAGGCATCAGTTTCCCTTCCGAGATCGTAAGTGTTTACCGGTCTCCTAAAGGTGAAAAGGATAAGACGGTATTAATCGTCAATGGATTCGACAGGATCAGCGGTCCAGCCAGTTTCGAGAGTGCGGCGGATAGTTTAGCCGGCTTTCTTTATGCCGTCGACCGGGGAGTGCCTTATCTGAATGATATCGCATTTATCGGGGATCAATTCGAATTCCACCGTTCCGCCACATGGAACAGCAATGATAATAACGGGCATGGGGATAGTTACAACAATTACGCAGGCCAAGTCATAGCGGGCAATACCTTCGATTATCCTTTCATACATGGGCAGGCCATGGCCGGGACCGGTTATTCCTTTGTTTCATGTAGCCATAAATCTTTGGCCGAGGGAGTCGTAAAGCCGGATACGTATCCGATTATTGACTTGATTTTAGGAAAACAGCGCCAACCGGTTATCACTCCCGTTTTACAGGATACGCTTCGCGGTTACCTTGCCCAAGGCGGCAACTTGCTTGTAAGCGGGACGAATCTTTTCTCCGACAGCTGGGGCAACGCACAAGACCGTACGTTCGTCGAGGAGGTACTAAAAGGAAAGTTGGCTAGCCGTAATGCCAGCAAGGAGGGAATCGTAAACAGTTGCGCATCCCCTTACGGATATATAAACGGCAGATACACGTTCCGGACACGTCCGAACCCTATTTGCTACTCGATCGAGTCGGTAGACGGTGTACTTCCGGCGGATAAGCTCGCCCATACCATCTTGAGATATCCGGAGAACAATATCGGGGCGGGAATCGTTTATGAAGGAAAATACCGGACTTGTTCGCTCGGTTTCCCATTCGAGGCGCTTCAAACACCGTCGGAACGAAATCGACTCATGGAGTCCATCTTACGCTTTTTCTCCATTCAACAACAAAATAAAATACAGTATATACAATGAAACGAATCAATTGCTTTATCCCTTATGGAAAAATAGAGGCTACACGACAAACGGTAGCGCAATTGGCCGAGTCGTCCTTAGTGAGTCAGATCTATCTAATCACGGACGATCCCCACGCCAAGGCTATTTATCCCTGCAATTTAATCCGCACGGAGAATATATGGAGCACGAAGACCCTCCGGGAAATAGCCGGCTATGCCAGTGCCCATTATACGTTAATTTATACGAAGACTGAAGAGCTTCAATTAGGCATGTATGCCCTAGAGCGTTTTGTCGCCATCGCCGACGATACGAGATCCGGTATGGTTTACTCCGATTATTACGAGCAGAAGGAGGGCAAACTCAACCCCCATCCGGTGATCGATTACCAGAAAGGAAGTCTTAGGGATGATTTCAATTTCGGCTCCCTCCTACTTTATCGTTCTTCCACGCTACAAAACGCCATAGCCTCCATGGATACGGAATATACATTCGCCGGACTCTACGACTTGCGCCTGAAAGTCTCCCAAAACGCTCCGCTGACGCATATCAACGAATATCTATATACAGAAGTAGAGAATGATTTACGGAAATCCGGAGAGAAGATGTTCGACTATGTAGATCCCAAGAACCGCTTCGTACAGATCGAGATGGAAGCCGCCTGTACAGATCACCTAAAGATGATAGGCGGCTACTTGCCCCCTCATTTCAAGCCAGTCCGTTTTGACGAGCAGACATTTCAAACGGAAGCCTCCGTTATTATCCCTGTACGTAACCGTGTACGGACGATCGAGGACGCTATCCGTTCCGTACTGCGACAAGAGGCGTCCTTCCCTTTCAACCTAATCATTATCGATAATCATTCCACGGATGGCACCTCCGAGCGAATCCAAGCGATCGCCGCCACGGACCCTCGTATTATCCATATCCAGCCGGAGCGTGACGACCTCGGCATCGGGGGTTGCTGGAATATAGGAATACACCATCCGGCTTGCGGCAAGTTCGCCATCCAATTGGATAGCGATGATGTATACAGTGACGAGCATACCCTGCGTAAGATCGTGGAAGCCTTCTACGAGCAGCGATGCGCCATGGTGGTCGGAACCTACCGAATGACCGATTTCGATATGCGAACCATCCCGCCCGGAATTATCGACCATAAAGAATGGACTCCCGAGAACGGCCGCAATAACGCCCTCCGCATCAACGGGCTTGGAGCGCCCCGAGCCTTTTATACACCCTTGCTACGGAAACTAAACCTCCCGAACACCAGTTACGGAGAAGATTACGCCCTCGGCCTACGTATCAGCCGTGAATACCCGATCGGGCGGATCTACGACGTCTTATACCTTTGCCGCCGTTGGGAAGATAACTCCGACGCCTCATTGGATGTCGTAAAAATGAACAACCATAATATATATAAGGATAAAATCAGGACTTGGGAACTCGAGGCCCGCTTAAACATGGAAAGACAATGAAACCAAACAACTGGGTCAGCTCATCACAAGCGACCGAATTATTAGCCAAGCAACTCGTGACATGGCCATTGGCCGAGAAGAACTATAAGGCGCTGGAGGCCGTGCAAGTAAAATCCTTCGATATGGGAGGGTTCTCGATACGTGCGCAATTCAATCCCGCCCGTATTGTTTCCACCGGGGCCAAGGTAGATGCCCGATCCCTAAAAGAACGCAAGTGCTTCCTATGTCCCGAGAATCTGCCGGTGGAACAGGAGCGACTGCCTTTCGGCTTTCGACATCTGGTATTGTGCAACCCCTACCCGATCTTCCCCCAGCATTTCACGATCCCTACCCGGAAACATACCCCGCAACTGATATTGCCGCAATGGAATGACTTCTTGGAACTGACAAGGAGACTCACTCCCTTCACCGTCTTCTACAATGGACCCCGTAGCGGAGCCTCGGCACCGGATCATGCCCACTTCCAAGCGGTGACACGGGGCATCATGCCGCTGGATGAAGAGGTAACCCAATTTATACGACAATCGTATGCGAGTGTATACGACAACCGTATATACCCACTCACCGGCAACCTCCGCCCCGGCCTCGTCATCCAAGCCGCCACCGAAGAAGCCGCCACCCGGCTCTTCAAGGAGATCTACGCCGCCCTGCCGCTTCCCCCCGGCGAGCCCGAGCCGATGATGAATCTCTTCGGCTCCTATTACGACAATCAGTGGGTAATCACCATGATCCCCCGCAAGCGCCACCGCCCGTGGCAATACGAGGCCGAGGGCGACGACCATCTCCTGTCCAGCCCGGGAGCTGCCGATATCGGAGGTCTTTTCATCACCCCTTTAGAAAAAGATTTCAAGAAGATCAACCCGGAGCTTCTGCGAGATGTTTACCAACAAGTATGCCTCAACGACCGGGACGTAGAGGAAATTTTCGTACATTTGTCATCTAATTAGTTTTCAATAGATATGAAACAATTCTTTAAAATGATGTTTGCCTCAACGCTAGGCGTTATGTTGGCAATGGGAATAATCCTGACGGTATTGATATCCATGACTATAGGATATATCGCCACCGTAGGTAGCACACCTGATTACACCCCCAAGAGCAATACGGTATTCAAGATCAAGCTAGACGGGACGCTGGCGGATAACCCGACGGAGAATCCATTCTCCGCCTTGATGGGCGACAAGGAAAACATGCTGTCACTGAAGGACCTGCTCGAGACGATCCGGATAGCGAAACAGAATGACAAGATCGCAGGGATTTATATCGAATCGGGGCTTCTCTCCTCGGGTAGCGCCAGCTTGGAGGCAATCCGCCGATCGCTGATAGACTTCAAGGAAAGCGGCAAGTTCGTGGTAGCTTACGCCGATAATTTCACGCAAGGGAATTACTTCCTTTGTTCCGTAGCCGATAAGGTATTCTTGAATCCGCAAGGCATCCTTGAGTTGACGGGACTCGCCTCGCAAACCCTATTCTACAAAGGACTGATGGATAAGGTCGGTATTGAGATGCAGATTTTTAAGGTAGGTACCTACAAAGGTGCCGTGGAGCCCTTTATGCTGGATAAGCTGAGCGAGGCGAACCGGGAGCAAATCCAATCGTATATCTCCACCATCTGGGATAATATAACCGAAGGCATCGCCGAATCACGCGGCATCAGCGTGAACGATATCAACCATTACGCCAATGAGGGGCTTTTCTTCGCGGACCCGGTGAAAACGGTAGAATGTGGCTTTATAGACGAATTGAAGTATAAGCCGGAGGTAGAAGCATATGTCAAAGAGTTAGCCGGACAAAATGGAGAGAAACTGAGATCGGCCAACTTAGCTCAAATGAAAACCCTCAAGGCATCACCCACCAAAAATGCCCCGGAGATAGCTGTACTTTACGCCGAAGGCGAGATTAAGGCGCAAACACCCGGCAACTTTTACGATATCGAACAAAGTATCACGGAGAAAATGGCCGATGAGCTTATCAAGCTAAAAAACAATGACGACGTGAAAGCCGTGGTATTCCGTGTGAATTCCCCGGGAGGTAGCGCTTATATATCCGAGCAGATATGGCGTCAAGTTGTCGAGTTGAAAAAGGTGAAACCTGTGGTCGTTTCCATGGGCAACGTAGCTGCCTCGGGAGGCTACTATATCTCATGCGCCGCTAATAAGATCATCGCCGAACCGAATACGTTGACCGGTTCCATCGGTATCTTCGGCATGTTCCCGAACGCCTCCGGATTATTCGGGAAACTAGCGTTGACCACGGACATCGTAAAGACGAACACATTCTCGGACTTAGGAGACCTCTCCCGTCCCATGACCGAGAGTGAGAAAGCACTGATACAAGGATACGTGGAAAGAGGCTACCAAACGTTCCTTTCCCGCTGCGCCGAAGGTAGAGGTATGACTACCGAAGCGGTCAACGCTATCGGACAAGGACGGGTCTGGACGGGTGAGCAAGCGAAAGAAAGAGGTTTGGTCGATGAGCTGGGCGGTATTGAATTAGCTATAAGCACAGCGGCGGGGTTGGCTGATCTGGATCAGTATAGCGTAACTACCGTCAGCGGTTCCAAAAATTTCTTGGACGAGTTCTTGGAAAGCCAGCTCGGAGAGGTGAAACTCTCTATCGTCAAAAATGTATTGGGTAATGAGTTCGAGTACTTCAAGACGTTGAATAATATCAAGACGAATTGCGGAATCCAAGCTCGTATGCCTTACGATATGAAACCGTTATAATAACTGGACCATGCTGACAGATCATACGATTAAGTTCAATAAACTCCTCACTCCATTCTCTTTCCTTTATGGAATCGGGGTGAGATTCAGGAATCAGCTGTTCGACTGGAAAGTCCTTCGGACAGAGCGGTATGATCTGCCTATTATTTGCGTGGGGAACCTGACTGTCGGGGGGACCGGAAAAACCCCTCATACGGAATACATCATCCGTTTGATAAAAGACCGATACCGGGTAGCTGTACTCAGCCGTGGCTATAAACGGAAAACCTCTGGTTTCTTGTTGGCCGATCAGCGAAGTACCAGCAAGGATATCGGTGACGAGCCGTACCAAATGAAACGTAAGTTTCCGGATATTCTCGTTGCCGTAGACGCTGATCGCCGCAGGGGTATCCGCAATCTATTGGCTCTGCCAGAGAATAAGCGCCCGGAAGTGATCGTGCTGGACGATGCCTTTCAACATCGATACGTCGCCCCCACGCTGAACATCCTTTTAACCGATTGCCACCGTCTTTATACGCAAGATAAGCTCTTACCCGCAGGCCGTTTAAGGGAACCTATGGATGGCGCTCGACGTGCGGACGTGATCATTGTCACGAAATGTGAGTCATGTATACAACCTATAGACTTCCGGATCATAGAGGAGGATATACATCTCTCAGCTTATCAAGAGCTCTATTTCAGCCGTATTCTTTACGGGGAGCTGGAACCCGTCTTTTCCGGTAAAGCCCCCAAACGCACATTAAAAGGGCTGGCCTCTACTACAGAGGTTTTATTGGTATCCGGTATCGCATCCCCGGCACCTCTCGAAAAAGAGATCCATAAATATACGGAGCATGTCACCTCATTGATCTTTCCGGATCATCACGCCTTCGATCGGCATGACATCCAGAAAATACAAACGGCCTTCAAGCGGTTGACTTCTACAAGTAAATTGATAATCATCACGGAGAAAGATGCCGCCCGACTCCGTGACCTTCCTTCGCTTCCCATGGAATGGTTTTCTCATTTATATTGTTTGCCTATTACGGTGGGTTTCTGTATGGACCGGGAAAAACAATTTCAAGAATTAATAGTTAAACATATTGATACAAGAATAAAGAATCATCCTATATTACGTTAACAATCTTATGAGCAATAGAACAGAAATATCGACTTTGGGAGAGTTCGGGTTAATCCGTCATCTCACCGATAAAATAGAACTTAAAAATCCGAGTACGTTGAAAGGTGTTGGTGACGACGCAGCCGTACTAGATTACACAGACAAGCAAGTATTGGTTACGACAGACCTTTTGCTGGAAGGTATTCATTTCGATTTGATGTATGTGCCGTTGAAACATCTCGGCTATAAATCCGCAGTCGTAAACTTCTCCGATATTTACGCCATGAACGGCCGCCCGAAACAGATTACGGTATCATTGGGTATTTCCAAACGTTTCTGTGTAGAAGATCTCGAAGAATTCTACGAGGGCATTAAACTCGCTTGTGATATCTATGACGTAGATCTCGTTGGTGGCGACACTTCCGCCTCACGCACAGGGTTAGCGATCAGCATCACTTGCCTAGGCGAGGGAGAGAAAGGTAAAGTTGTCTATCGAAACGGAGCCAAGGAGACCGATCTTATTTGCGTGTCCGGCGATTTAGGGGCCGCCTACATGGGTCTCCAATTACTGGAACGGGAGAAAAGCATATTTAATGGGGAGAAAGATTTCACGCCCGATTTCTCTGGTAAAGAATATTTGTTGGAACGCCAATTAAAACCGGAAGCCCGCAAAGACATTGTCGAGGTTCTTGACCAAGCAGGAATCGTTCCTACCTCCATGATGGATATCTCCGACGGCCTCTCTTCGGAGTTGCTTCATATATCTAAAGAAAGTAATGTAGGTTGCCGAGTTTACGAAGATCGTATTCCTATCGATTACCAAACCGCAGCCATGGCAGAGCAGTTTAACATGAATCTGATAACCGCGGCATTGAATGGAGGTGAGGATTATGAACTCTTATTCACTGTTCCTTTAGCAGATCATAATAAGGTGTCGGAAATGAAAGGTATTAAGGTGATCGGTCATATAACAAAGCCGGAGTTAGGCAATTATCTTGTCGGTCGTGACGGAGGTGAAGTCGAGCTTAAGGCGCAAGGTTGGAACTCACTAAACTAAAAAGAAATATCCGCTCTGAATTCACGAATGCAAAGCGGTCCGTCTCATTTTTATTGGGGGACGGACCGTTTTCCTATTATTTCACTTCAATGGATCCTAAATAATTATAGAAGAGTTCAAAATCACTTATCTTCAAGAAAGGTAAGTGATAAACATCCATCTTTATAATTTGCGCCTCTATAGCCATTTTCCCATACAAATCAGCCAAAGACATACTCTTTATATCACCGTTATGATAGACCTTATTCTTTTTCTCGGGAAGCTGTACCTTCTTATCCAAGAAACGGATATAAGTATAAGAAGTAGCCAGCGGCTTATTATAAGTAGGCACTTTTCCGACTTTCCTCATATCATAAAACCCTTTCGCACGAGCCGTCTCACAAGGGACATTCATGAACTCTGGTATATTCACAAATCGAAAGACACAATCATCCCATTTACAAAAGCCAATCTTAGCCAACGCATCCGGCTGGTCTGTCTTAATTTGTGGGCACCACAACCCTTTTAGTGGAAAGATCTGCTTATCCATATCATATTGTAACATCTCCGACTGACTCTCAATACGAAACACCTTACTAAAATCAACGTCCCCTAACGCCTTTTCCAATTTAGCGGCATATTCTTTCTTAAGATCCGCCATAGTAAATGGATCGGCTTGATTTTTCTCTACCAGATTCTTGTCACAATGAGCCATATACCTTACTATCACATCGTCATCAACTGTCACATTATTTAATTTAAGCGCATAAACAAATAAGAGATCGGACGTTAAATCGACCACACCCTCAACTTCGCTTTTAAAATATTCCGAAACAATATTCCCTTGACTAAGCGCATCATTAATATTTATACAAAGACGCCGTCCATCCAGCTCTACCACGACAAGAGGATGCGTTTCTTCCTCAGAATAAACGCCCATACCCTCAAAGAGTTTCTTATCGTAATCTGGAATATCAACGATCACCGCCTCTTGACTAGCCAGATTCTCTTTCGGCATCGTAGAAATCTTCCCATCCTTTGTAAACGTCCTAACAAACAAATATCCGGAAACCTTAGGGACACCAAACATAATCTTATCCCCTTTTTTATACACTTTCCCATCACAGGCAGACACCGCATCACGAGTTCCTATCCCAGCAGCAAATGCCAAACATACCCAACTTAAAACAATACTCCAAATTACTTTCTTCATATCTATAGCTTATTAATCATTCTCTACCCGCTTCCAAAAATAAGTAAAAATCCATATTTATCTACACGCTCCCCCTATTTACCCTGCTTATAGCAGCTAATTTCACCTCTACCCTCAAATATTTTCAAAAAATCCACCGCCACCTATTGCATATATCAAAAAAGTCCGTATCTTTGCACCCGTAATCGAAACAACGATATACAAAACGACATGATGGTGCCATAGCTCAGTTGGTAGAGCAAAGGACTGAAAATCCTTGTGTCCCCGGTTCGATTCCTGGTGGCACCACCAAAAAGCTTTTCAATTTTAGAAAACCCTTGAATTAGAGATAGTTCAAGGGTTCTTTTTTTACCCTCGCTACGCATTTCATTACATATTTGTGAAGTTGGATTTCGCCAATTCAGTGGCTTTTTTTAAGGCTTTTGAAAAAGCCATAAATATGTATCATACTTCATTGTTTTTCAACTATTTGACAATTCCAATCTCCGGTGTGAAAAAGTAATTTTGCACACATGACCGGATGGAGTTGAAAATGTGAAAGAAATTAAAAAAATCGGTATTTCCCATCGGGATAAAAAAAAGGAATCGAACCCGGGATACAAAAGGCAATTCGAACCTGAGAAAAATGGGATTTTTATGGCTTTTCCGCAAGTCCCTCAAAAAAGCCACCGAATTTAACACTTCGCTCCACGTCCTCATGCCATCCGGTTTTGACGAAACAATTGAATGTAAACCTCAAAAAACAAAAGTGATGAAACAAGGAACAATGAACATTCTGTTTTTCGTGCTTAAAACGAAATTGTTGAAAAACGGTGAGGCACCGGTATTGATGCGGATAACCATCAATGGAGACTATGACGATGTACGTATCCAAAGAAGCGTGCCCCTGAACTTATGGAACGCCGCCAAAGGATGCAGTAAAGGCAGGGACAGGGCATCAGTGGCACTGAACGCCTATATTGCCGAACTGCACGCACGCGCCTTGGAAAAACACAAGGAACTGGTATTGGAACAGGCCCTGATTACCCCGAAACTGATCCTGAAACGTGTCTTCGGGAAAGACACCGGAATGCGTACACTGCTCGGTACCATGATGGAAGGCATCGGGGAAATGGAAACACTGGCAGGCATAGACTACTCTCCCGTCACGATCAACCGGTACAAGAACGTGGTGAAGAAATTGCAGCGGCTTATCCCTTCTTATTATGGCAAGGAGGATATCACCTTCCATGAGCTGACACCGGAGTTCATCCGTGCGTTTGACATTTACCTGAAAACGGAGGGGGGACTGTGCCGTAACACGATAGTCCGTTATATGAAATGTTTCAAGAAATTCACCAACATGGCATTGGCAAAGGAATGGATGCGCAAGAATCCCTTTTACGGTTACAAGATGGAACAGGACGAGACCGATCCGGTATTCCTGACCTACGACGAGTTGCAGACCCTCATGAAAAAGAAATTCACCATCCCACGGCTCGAGCTGGTCAGGGACATATTTGTCTTCGCGTGCTTTACCGGTCTGGCGTTCTCCGATGTCGCCACTCTGAGTGGTGAAAACCTGGTACAGGACAATCTCGGGGACTGGTGGATAAGGAAGGGAAGAGTCAAGTTGGAACACCGCAGAAAAGCGTCTTCCATCAGCAACATCCCGCTGCTGCCCGTTCCACTGGCCATATTAGAGAAATACAGGGAACATCCGGTCTGCATAAAGAAAGGATGCTGCCTGCCTGTCATGTGCAACCAGAAAATGAACAGCTACCTCAAGGAAATCGCCGATTTCTGCGGCATAAAGAAAAACCTGACCACACACGTGGCAAGACATATAGGATTGTCTTTATCGCTGAATTTAAGCAGCTTGCGAAGGTTTTCTTCTTGACAGGTAACGATTTAGAAACGAGCAAGGTTCTGCATTTCACATCGTCTTGCATTATATCAAAAGAACACTTTTCCACTCGCAGAGGTACAATTTTAATCTGAGAAAAACTATCAAATCGAAGATTGATACCATATGTTTTCCGAAATTCCTTTAGAAAAGTCCTCAATGCTTGTCAATACGCCCAAGAAAAGTCTGAAAATCCATTTTTAGCCATCGACAAGCAATGATTTGTGGACTTTATGTGTTTATTAGGTAGTTTTTTTACGATAAATGCGTTTATAGAGCGTAGTTTTGGATTTTATTCGTATCTTTGCATCGTACAACTTAGTAAATTCAACGATTATGATAGCAGAGTTTAGTGTCGAAAATTTTTTCTCCATTAAATCACCTCAAAAAATAAGTTTTGAGCCTTCGTCAGACACCTTTATGTCCGATGAGTATTCGTATGAAGTTAAGGATGGGGTTAGGTTGTTGAAAGTAGGTGTCATCTATGGCACCAATGCATCCGGCAAAACCAATATATTAAATGCCATTGAGTTTTTCCGGATGCAGGTTCTGAGGATGCCGAAAGACCGCAACGAAAAAACAGGCGTTGTTCCTTTTATGCTTGATAACACTTCGAGGAATGAAACAACGAAAATGTCAATGGTATTCTATATCAATCAGTCGAAGTACATCCTCAACTTTGAATTGGACGCCAAATATATCTATTCAGAAACATTGATTGTATATGACTCCATTCGTCCGACAAAATTGTATAGTCGCAGTTATGATGCGGAAACAGACTCTACAACCATAGATTTTGGAGGCAATCTAAAACTGACAAAGAAAAGCCAAGACGTGATTTCCGGCAACACAATCAACAACTGTAGTGTGTTGGCTGCATTCGGGAAAAGCAATGTGGAGCGAACAAGGCTGAACGATGTGTACGATTACTTTGCCAAACAGATAAAGGATATTCTGGCCCCCGGTATGCTACTTTCGGGATATGTTAAATCTCGCTTGGATAAGGATGAGAATGGAGACTTAAAGAAATTCATCCTGAACTTTCTGAAGGCCTCTGATTTCAATATTGAAGATGTTATTCTGCATGAAGAGGAAGAACTGATTACACCGGAATTGGAACAACTCATTCAGAATGCTCCTATCGGTAATGAAGCAAAAGCTGAAATGCTCCGAAAAGGAAAAATCACAAATACCGAACTTACCTTCAAGCATAAAGCAGGAGATAACTTATATGAATTGTCCGAGGAATACGAGTCCAATGGCACTATGCGGTTTATGGGACTTGCAGTGATTTTGAATTTCCTATTAAAGACCAATCGCTTTGTGCCTATAGATGAGGTGGAAACAAGTATTCATTACGAACTGTTGGCTTACTTTCTGAAAGTATTTTTAGCAAACAGCGAAGGAACATCTCAAATGCTACTGACAACACATGACATCAATCTTCTCAATGAGGATTTCATCCGCCGTGATACAATATGGTTCACCGATAAGGACGAACTCGGAGAAACTAAAATTGTGCGTCTGTCTTCTTTGGGGCTGCACAAGAACCTTTCCCCATACAATGCCTACAAACAGGGCAAATTGGTAAAGCTACCATTCCTCGGCAGTCAATATATCAACTTAAACGACTAAAGATATGGGGCGAACAGTAACAAAGAGTATCGCCATCATAGGTGAGGGAGAAACGGAATGGTTCTATTTCGATTCTTTGAGAATTGCGTGTCGCTATCCTTTTAAGGTCGCGCCTGATTTTCCACAACACAGCGACATCAACCACATTCTGAAACTGGTAGAATCCTATCTGAACAAGCAATATGATTACATCGTATGTCTGTTTGATATGGACAGGCTGTTTCAGTTTCCATCTGAAATGCAGTTGTATCAGCGGGCCAAAAAGGAGTACAGCAAGAAGAAATATGCCGGAAGGGTGATGTTCATAGAAACCAATCCTTGCACGGGGTTTTGGTTCTTGCTCCATTTTCTGCCCAATGTGGTTTGTCGGCGATACGAAAGTTACGACCAACTGCTCCCCGAATTGCAGAAGTATATGCCGGGCTATGAAAAGACCAAACGCTATTTCATACGCACCAACCTCTATAAGTACTTGACAGAGAATGGAGACATGGAGCGAGCAATGGTAAATTCCGAAAAGTTATGCCAACTCTGTAAAGAATCGCCAGAGGATTTGAAGGCATATTCAGAGGTGTATAGAGTGATAGAGTTGCTAAAAACATGTAAACATAAAGAACTAAAAACATTATAGAGTATGTTTTTACGTATCTAATTTAAATTAGATTAACCAAAATGGTATTTGAAGCACATTAACATCAAATATGTTTTGTTGGACAAGAAAATATGCTCTATTCACTATGTCAAACCATAATAAAGAATAGCGAATATGTACCTTTCGAATATAAAACTTTGGAACTTCAGAAAGTTCGGAACTTTAGGCGACATAGACCTGCAGCACCCAAACCTCGACTTGTCGTTTACAAAAGGACTGAATGTGTTGATTGGTGAAAACGACTCTGGAAAGAGTGCTATACTTGAAGCTATCAAGATGGTTTTGAAGACTCATGCCTACGAGAGATTGATGTGGGTAAAAGAGGATTTCTATGAAGGAACGGACGAGTTAAGGATAGAACTTCTGATAGATGGTTTGACGAACAGCGAAGCGGCACACTTTACAGAATGGCTCGGATGGATAGATGGTTATTCCCCTAGACCCATTTTGCGGCTGATATGTACCGTGCGGCTGATAGATGACAAGCCGATACCTCATGAGATAAGAGCAGGAATGGATGAGGCTGGAACTGCAATAGATAGCCAAGCCAGAGAATACTTAAAAGTGACATTTCTGAAGCCGCTGCGCGATGCTGAGAACGAGCTGACAGCTAAGAAATACAGTAGGCTATCTCAGATATTAGAAGGACACGACTTGTTTAAAAAGGGAGCAGATGGAAAGGAGTTGTTTGAAGACTATGTAGCTACAGCAAACCGGCAGATTAAAGAATGGTTTGAGGATGATACAGCTGAAGATGGGCAATTAAGCAACAAGGAACAAATCAAAGGAGTAATAGACGGATTCCTTGGTAGTTTTATCCAAAAGGATACGGCATCCTCTTTCTCAATTTCGGGGTCTCATATAAGAGAAATACTGGAGAAATTATCGCTGAACCTTGACGGAACAACAAGGCCAGGACTGGGGACAATGAACCGTCTGTATATGGCAGCAGAACTGCTACACCTGCAGAAGCCGGGCTGGAACGGAATAAAACTCTGTTTGGTTGAGGAAGAAGAGGCACATCTGCACCCACAGGCGCAGATGAAAGTGCTGGAAACGATACAGAAACAAAAAGGAACTCAGTTTATCATCACGACACATAGTCCGAATCTTGCATCGAAGGTAGAGTTATCGGAGGATGACTTTAATCAGGTTGTAATATGCAAGGAAGGGAAAGTTTTTCCTATGGGACCAACATATACTCAGCTCGACAAAGATGACTATGAATTTCTAGCTCATTTCCTTGATGTGACCAAAGCGAACTTATTCTTTGCAAAAGGCATTATTCTTGTTGAGGGCTGGGCAGAGGAAATTATACTGCCAGCGATAGCACAAGGAATGGGAAAAAATCTGACGGCACATGAGGTGAGTGTCATCAACGTAGGGTCAACAGCCTATATGCGATATGCCAAGATATTCATGAGACAGAATCTGGAGAGCATGGGCTGTAAGGTGGCAATTGTCACGGATTTGGATGTAAGACCTAATGATGATAACGGACAGTTTGATGCTACCAAAGAAGTGGAGAAGAGGACAAAAATAACAGAGAAGGTGGATACGGCCAATTATCCAGACGTTAGTTGGCATATAGCAGAGCATTGGACGCTGGAATGGTGTTTAAATGAATCGGGAAAGTTTGGAGACTTGTTCAAGGAAGCAGTGAGCAAAGTGCATACAAAGACGGATGCATTCAAAAAAGAGAATGGCCAATTCAAGACGGAAGATTTTAAGGCTGAACTGACCGACAAGCTCAGAAAATACAAAATAGATGGAGAGGGCAAACATGTGGCCGCTACACAACTTGACAAAGTAGAGGTAGCCTATCAATTTGCGAAGCTTGTGAAAGAGGCTGTAATAGATTATGATCACTTCGATGGTGATCCGGCAAAGTATTTGGTGGATGCCATAAACCATGTATGTAGTTAGCATATGGAAATAAAACCTGAAAACATAGCAAAAGCAGAGCAATTGTTGCTGCCTGATGGTTGTCACTTCGACGAGGAGCGAATCCTGTTTATCAACAGAATGGAAAGTGGAGACTTGCTGGCCGTGCCAGGAAGTGGAAAGACCACTGCATTGCGGGCAAAACTCTACTGTATGGCCAAACAACTGCCAATGAAAGACGGCAGGGGCATACTGGCATTGTCGCATACGAACGTGGCTGTGGGCGAATTGAAAAAGATGTTACAAAACCATTGCCCACAGTTGTTTGAATATCCGAACTTTGTAGGAACCATACAGGAGTTTGTGGATACTTTCTTAGCTCTGCCATACTATGTGCAGAAGTATAGACACAGAGAGGAAGTGATAGATGCAGATATGTACGAGCGAGTATGCACCAGCATTATGAACAAGCCTGGTCGAATTACGACTTATTTGTCTAGTAAGTTAAAATATGGAAAAGATTATAAAAGTATAAGGCTAAGCTATTCTGATGATGGGCGGAAAATATTGAGGTTTGGGATTGAAGGTGAAGAAGTCGTAATAGAACCTGCAGCTAAGTGGGTGAAAGATGGCAATGCCGAAGAAAAGGTAGCACAACTGAAAAACTTCCTATTTAGGATGAAAGAGAAAATATTGGATTTTGGGGTGTTGCACTACGATGATTGCTACTATTTGGGCGAAACGAATATTAGGGAGCATCCCGACATTATTGACATATTGAGGAAACGGTTTGCCTACGTGTTTGTGGATGAGGCCCAGGACATGAAAGGGTATCAGTTAAATATTATTGATAAATGTTTTAACTGTGACTCGGTGGTTCTGCAAAGGATAGGAGATCCCAATCAGGCTATCTTTGACGGTTTTTCCGTGAACAATACCTGGGAAAGCAGAAATCCTTTCTTCATCAACAACTCACTCCGATTAACACAAGAGGTGGCCTCTGTTGTGGATCATCTCGTATTGGACAGAGGTGATGACGGTCAAGGAGGGGCACGATTTGTGGTGAACGGAGTGCGACCACAGGAACCAATCATACCGCGCTATCTATTGCTATATAACCAAGACACAATAGGCGGGTTGAAAGAGAAATTCAAGGATGTGATACGGTTGCATCATCTTGAATCAATAGCAGAGGCAGGGAAATATGGTTTCCACATCGTGGGATGGAATTCTGAAGCAAAAAATGATGTACTCCATAGGCGATTAGAAGATATTTTTCCTGAGTATCACAGGAATCTGAGCAAGCCCAATGCCAATCCAGCGACATTGAGCGAACAAATACAAATAGAGAGACATATTGGTAACTTCAAGGAGTCGAGAAAGACTGTGCTGGAGGTGTTTGTAAAGGTTGTGAGAATGGCAGAACAGAGACCAGCAGACGGACGATTGTTTACAGCAAACAAGTTGCTAGCCGTGGTGAAAGAAAAACTCCCAACGGCACAACAACAATTCAGAGAAGAATTACTTGCATGTACCAAGAAACTGAGTGAAGGTGCGTGGAGCGATGCCTATAGTATCATTAAGGCAACCGCCACCAAATGGCTAAATGATTTTTTCCAGCAGCAGCCAAATGAAAAGGTGAGGGCATACTATGAAGATGCCTTCGTCCCTTTGATACCAAGAGCAGAGGCGCAGGATTCAGACGACATTGCTATCAATATAGGAACTGTGCACTCGGTGAAGGGCATGACGCACTGTGCAACGATGTATGTAGAGACTTCATATAACAATAAGTATGAGTCGGAATACATGATAGAGGATAAGACAACGGGACGGGGAAGAAATAAGGTGAGGACAGTGACCAGCCCGTTTTTGATGCAAGATTTTCAGCCCAATGGAAGTAATGCTGCTATGGCTAAGCGGATGCTATATGTGGGTTTTTCTAGGCCAACACATCTACTATGCTATGCATCGGAAAAAAGAATTTGGAAGGACGATGTGTTACAAATGATGAAAGATGCAGGGTGGAAGGTTGAGATTTTGTAAATTTATTTCTTATTATTTCAGCATATTCATTGCGTTTGTGAACTAAGATTTTTGAAATACGAGTGACAGATTCTTTTTCGTACAGAGATTATGAGTGGGAGACAATTTTGCCTCCTCGTATTGTTTGGGGAGTTTGCGGTACACTCCACAGGCTATGGTTATGATGACCCTGCATTTTGTAGAAAGAATTTCAGCACGTTACGTTCCATTATAATTTCAGAATAGTCTTGTCTATAAGTGTTAATTGGTAAAGTGAAGACGATTTATTTACTGATGCAAAAATGAGTGTATTTGCTATGTCAGTGATATAGTGATTACGGATGATTGCATTTGCTATTGAAGGACGAGTCGTCTTTTCTGAGGTTAAGGAAATGAAAAGGATGCGGTTTGAATTGAATGCCGTGCGTAGGCTGAGTGGAATTTGACAATAGATGCTGCGGTTGAGAACGTAAATTATGCCGCATGTACCTTTGAGGACAATGTCAAGAACTTCGCGTTCAAGGATGGATTGGAAACCGCTAATTATTGCGATATTTGGGTCATGGCTTACTTTGTTCGCCCAGTTAATCGTTGGTATCACAGAGGACGGAACAACTTTGCGTGAGGCGAGAAATCCCACCTTACGCAAGGTCAATAAGTCCATATTTCCGAGATAATGCGGCTCCATAGTTATTCCGCGTTGTTCAGTTCATCCCCCATACGATACTTGATGTCGTAGTTGATAATGAAGTCAAGTTCTTCTTCTGTAAAGCCATAGTGCTTTGCAAGAACTTTGTCGATTTCATCAATGATAGGCTTGGATTGTTTCATATAATAAAAATCCTGAATGATTTCTCCTGTGGATTTACTTTGTGTTACAGTTCTTACTTTATTCCGTTTCAAATCTTCTTCATATTGTTGTCTCAAATTCATTAAAGTTTCGGAATCATTTTGTAATCCAGAAGCAATAACAAAAGAGTCTAACTCTCTGTTTGTCAAATGTCGACAATTAGAAACTACACGCCAAAACCAGTAAAATAAACTAGATACAAGACAGCATACAACTATATCTTTATAAGGGGACGAAACTAAAAAAGTTTTCTCCGTTGAAGTAGAATTGGAAGATTCTGATTGATAAAAAGTAGGAAAACTTTTTATTAATCTCCAATATCGCCCACCTGCATTTTTATAATATATTGGAACCTTGAAACTTCCCACGGTATACTTAAATAGTAAATCTCCTGATTTAAGCAGTTTGTTCATTATTGGAAAATCCACTCAAAGTAGTCCCCTTAATTCACAGCAATTTGACCCCTGTTAAATTTTTCCATTCTCCCCTCCTGTTTATTCTTGTTTTCTTCGTATTCTTCCTGTCAGTTATGCCGGGTTCTACATTAAATTTCGTTTATAAATATAACGATTCTTTTTTACTTTTACATTTCCGCAGCGACTCCCCGAAGAGTTCAATGCGTATGGCCTGATGCACAATTCTGTCCAGAACGGCATCGGCAATCGTCTTTTCTCCAATAACGTCATACCAGTCTTTTACCGGGACCTGTGATGTTATGATAGTAGATTTTTTACCATGCCTGTCCTCAATGATATCCATCAGATTCATCCGCCCCTGGGAATCGAAAGGTTGTATACCAGAATCATCCAGTATAAGCATATCCAACCTTTCGATTTTCTTGAGTTCTTGCAGGATTGTACCTTTTGCCTTGGCAATCTTAAGCGTCCCCATAAGTCTGGATGTATTGGCATATAACACTTTATATCCTTTTTGGCAAGCCTGGAAGCCAAAAGCTGTTGCCAGATAACTTTTACCTGTTCCGGCGCTTCCGGTAATAAACAGGTCTTTGCGTTCCCTGACAAAAGTCAGGTCAGCCAAACGCTGTGTAAGGTTCTTGTCCAGCCCCCTTTCCACCGAGAAGTCTATTTCTTCAATGGTGGCCTTGTATCTGAAGGAGGCCTGGCGGATAGCTCTCTCTACCGCGCGGTTTCTGCGGTCATCCCATTCACTTGAAACCAGCCATGAGACGAACTGGTCGGTAGTCATACTCTCTGTCCGATGTGTTTCCAAACTTGTTTTAAAGGCATAATACATACCTTTAAGGTTCATTCCTAACATCTTTTCCAATGTATCCTGATTCATTTCCATATTACATCTGGTTGGTTTATTGATAATATTCTTTTCCCCTGATATTCTCATGGGAAGGCATCTCCGTTTCTTGCCCGGCACTGTCTTCCAACGGGAACTCATCCTGCCGGTTGTTAAGGATGCGCTCGATGATGGGATAATTGTACAGTCCGTAACTTGTAGCCCAACGACAGGCATTGGTCAGTCGGGTGTTGCCGACCCTGCGCGCGAAGCTAAGAATGCCCTGGCACGATTTATAGGCTTGCTCCGGATGTTTTTTCTCTTCCATCACCTGACGTACATATGCCTCCACGTCCGGATGGATAGCCGCCGCCTCATGTATAAATTTGTCCGGGTTCCATTCCGTGATATAGCGATGGTGTGAAGCCAGATGCTCTTCCAGGGTCGTGTACCGGCAACGGGCCCTGTTGCGGGTATGGGTGGCAATCAGCTCGTAGCCGTAATAGATGCATACCTGGCGTGAGGTATATAACAGGATGACTTTCTTGCCTATATAGCGGCAAGGCACGCTGTAGTAATGGGCATCTTCCCCCAGGCGGACATGGCCGTTTTTCACCACGGTAGCCCTGTAACGCTGTCTGAGTTCAAAGCGAATGGGATTTAGTTTGCGCAGGGAATCACGTTCTATCTCCTCGAACTGTTCCCGCCGACTGTATTTACGGCCTGTGAGCGGGTTGTTGTTGTGGAGTTCCAATGCCACGCGGATAGCCGCGTTCAGTGAATCCAGGTCATAAAACTCGCGTTCCTGTATCTTGGGATAGATACTACGGTAAATCAGTTTAACGGCACCTTCCACCAGCGCCTTGTCACGTGGTTTGTAAGCCCTGGCGGGGATTACGGTACAGCCGTAATGTCCGGCAAAGGCTGCAAAGTCCTCATTCAGTATGGCCTCGTATTTACTGCTCTTGGTAACGGCAGACTTGAGATTATCCGGGATGATGACGGAGGGAGCTCCCTGGTAGTATAACAGGGCGTTTTCCGAAGCACGGATCAGGTCCTCTTTTTTCTGGCTCATAACAGCTTCCACATAGGTTAACTGGCTGCAGGGAAGAATTGCGACAAAAACCTCGACCGGAATGATTTCTCCCGTATCAAGGTCGATGATGGAAAGTTTGTCGTCGGAGAAGTCTATGAACATTTTATCTCCGGCTTTATGCTCAAGATGCATGACGGGACGACTGCAGGCTATATACTGCTGAATCAGAATATAGAAGCGGGTGCGTCCGTAGCCATCCGGATGGGAAGAAAGGTACTCGCGGTGCAATGCCTCGCGGGTAACACCTTTCTTCTTAAGCCGCTTGCAATACTCGGGTAACAACGACTTTAGTTCTTCCATCCGTTCACTTTCAGTCTTTACTTTGGTCTTTTCGTGGAATAACTCTGAGAGTTCCTGGTCCGGCAGGGACAACATCTGCTCATAATCCAAACCGCTACGTTGAAATACCTGTAAGTATTTCTTGACCGTGTTGCGCGAGACGCTTAACATACTGCTGATACTTTTGGTCCCATGCCCCTGGGAGTAACAGTGTAACACTTGACGAATCTTTTCCATTCCTAATTGTTTATTGGGCATAACTGATTTTTATTTGTTTTTAACAAATAAAATAGAATTATAGACCGGATAAACAAGAATCAATATCTTTTTTAGGGGATCACTTTGAAGTGAATTTAAGGGGTCACTTTCGAGTGAATTGGGGGGATCACTTTAAAGTGAACGGAAGGGGGCAGATACGAGTGGATTTTCCAATTTTCTCACAAACATATTTTGCATAATTATCAATGTAATATAGGTAAATCAGCCTTTTTAAATTGTATTTCAGGCATGTTAGAAATACAATTAAAAAAACGATGTATGTATATCGAATCGGTTTCTATCAACTCCACAACTATTCTATTTTCCTTTTCTGAGATATAGAGATTGTAAATCCCTATCTTATAATGTTCTATTCCCCCAGTGTCCTTTTCTTCTAATAATGGTTTCAAAACCATTATCAGTGAATCATACTTAGACAATAAATGATTATATGAATACTCGCTTTCTGTAATCAAGAATGAATCATTGCCTAACACTTTCCTTATCTCTTCTCGATATACGGACGTATCTCCGACAATTCCTACTGTCAATTCATATCTGGAATTAACATAAGAGCCAGCATAATAATCTGGATATCTTATTTTACCCAAGCTATCTATAAAGAATGAGTCTTTATATTTATCCTTATTCGCATTAGCGAAGGTCACTTTCTCTTGCAAGTCTTTCCATACTTCCTTGTCGGCATTCTTATGTATACAAGAACTGGTTATACTAATCAGCGATAATAACAAGATCATTTTCATATTGCCTAAATATAATGCAACTATCATTTGCGATATATTCTTTAAATTTGGAGATGGATAAATTGTTACAATCATCCAAATACACAAAAATCCGATTTTCCTTCTCTGATAACGAACAAAAACGAAATCCAGTCTCTTTACAGATATTTTTATTCTTCTCTCTCATTGTAAAAGATAATATGCTATCATTCATCCTCCTTAGATGCCTATAAGAAAAAAGAGAGGGTTTAACGTTAAAGTCCGTACGTCCTAACATCTTATTTAATAATATTTTGCCGTCCGTAAGATCTCCGACAACATAAATGACAAAATTATATTGATCCGCATCATAAATTCCACCAAGGAAATCTGGTAAACTATCATATTCTGTCCTGTAATAATCTCCAAATGTGTTTATGAAACTGTCATAAACAGACTTTTTTATTGCCATATCATTAATAACACTATCATCTTCCTTGCCCAAACGGAACTCACCAGAAAGTATATAATTATGGGATTTTATACTGAGATCATATGTTACCGTGGCGTTTTTAGTCACTCGATATTTCCCTGTCCTTCCTGTATACTCGTATATAGTTAATTCCAATGTATCATGTGGAAGAACTACATCGGTAATCATTAGATAAGCATGGTCTTTAGGTAACGCATTTTCCCAAGTTTGAGAACTCTCATTATAAAACTCCAACTTATAATCATTTCTTCCCATCTCAATAACATTATCCGTGTGATTTATTATCTTGATTGGAATTCTACGTTGTGATACAGGAAAAACGGAGTCCATTTGTAATTCGCAATTTTTTTCATCTACAACATTTGTTTGAGCTTCAATATTTCCCTTCCATTTTTCAAAACTGATAATTGGGCTATTAGAAACTTTATTTCTAAATAAAGATATATTTTCCTTAGTACTATCTTTTAGAGAAACAAAAACCGTATTATTTTTTAGACTTATGCCTAATGAGTTAATTGTTATCTTTTTTATTATAAAGTCATTTTGCCGATCCATAAAGAAGTCGTTAAGATATTTATGCACACATAATATATCGTTGTAAGAATATCTACAGTCAATAACATAATAGTCTTCAACACCTAATAAAGAATCTACACATTCTTTTTTAACGTTGAAATCAGTAACTATCAAAACAGCGAGTCGCCCATCTTCATCATAATAATATCCACCATAATAATCTGGATATTCTTTGTTACACAAGTATCTATTTTTATTGTCAATACAACCTACTACAATAAATAAAACAAAAGCTATCATAAATGCTTTCTTCATATATAATACGTATATATCCAACTCTTTTCTTATCATAAGCCCCCCTCACACTAGGTTGAGATAACTGGCAATTCAGGCAAAACCCACCATTGACATTTAGCCATTGTCAATGGTGGGTTTTTGAATCTATACTCATTTTAATTTAAAGATGCGCAAGTTAGAATCGATAAGCAAATCCTAAGTTAAAGACAGCTTGATCAAAATCACTAACCAATTGATAACGTAGCTCGAAATTCATAATCCAATTATTTGTCAGCAAAAAATCTGCTCCACCACCTATATTTACTCCTACTCTGCATTCGTTATGATGATCATCTTCTTTGTTTATATGAATATGGTCGCCATCCACATCAATATCAAATCCATCACCCAAATCAAACATCCAATTGGAAAATGTGAATCCAAATAAAGGATATAATTTGACGCTCCTTCCTACAGGACATAAGTAATGAAGGTTCATATTTATGTCCAACATACTGATATTGTCATTTTCTATGAAATAATTCAAAGACGGTTCGAGCCGTATGGGATCAGTTATGTTATATTGATATTTCAGCCCCAAACCAATACTTTCAATTTCTGTTCCATAGCTCAATCCGAAACCAATCGCTTGTCTGCCTTTTTGAGCATAGGTACTACTCAACACTACAAACAATAATCCTAAAAAAATCAAAATTCTTCTCATGGTTATCTGTTTTTATATTTATATGTGTCAATCGCCATCGTCATCATCATAATCATGATGTTTGTGATGTTTATGATGCTTATATTTCTTGTGGTGCTTATGTTTCTTGTAATGTTTATGATGATGCTTGTCATGATGGTTACAATGCGAACAATAATGTTCATGCCAACAATTACTATGATAATGAATCCTGTCATAAAAAGGATTGTAGTATGTTGATCCCGGTCTTATGCCTATCTCTATCAGCACTCGATTCCAGCCATGCTTATGGTAACGCTTGTAATAATCGCAGACATCGTTCATTCTCTTCCCGGAAGAACGGGCTATCTCAAGAGCCAGCCCTACATTGCCCCAATCGTTTCCAAATCTCTTGTAATAATCATCCAACGAATGATTAGGCATATTATATTCAACACATAAGCGTTTCCGATAATCGGATAGTTCCACTGATGCATATTGATTCGCCCTACTTATAAACAATGATAACCTGTCTTGTGCCAATATGGAACAAGAAACAGTTATAAATAACAGGAAAATTTTAAGCTGTCTCATATTTCACAAAACTATTAAAAAGTATGACATATTAGCCAAAGATATGATAAAAATTGAAACGACACCTCGTTTATCTCTCACAAAATGTAGATATCAACCCTTCAATGGGAATATTTACTAATAGAATCCTTTATTCAGAAGTAAGATATGGCAAAATTACCGACTATTATGAAAAATGCAGCGTATCTCCGGTGATCGGTACGGTTTTCTGCCATGCGGACAAATCCAGGGAACAGACTTCCAAACAACACTCAGCACCGAAATTGATCGCCAAAACTAGAGAGGAAAAATTTGCAGAAATCGAACACTTTATCTATCTTTGCATTGTCAAAGAGATGACGATTGAAAAGATAGTCAAGAAAAGCGATGAATTTAGTGTGGTGCTAATTCAATGGCTTTCATAAAAGATAAAGCAATAAATATGCAGTCAATCAGGATGTTAGGATAAATCGAAGCGAAAGGTTCGATTCCTGGTGGCACCACTTTTAAGAAAAGAGAAACGATGTAAATCCCTAACTTTCAAAGAAGTTTAGGGATTTTTCATTTTCAAGAATAGGTAAAATAAGTGGGACTAAAGTAAACTATACATCCTTATTCGGGGGATAGTTTTAGAAAGCCTAAAATGTTACACAGCACAAGTGCTACTTCGTTTTTTTACAGCACATTGATCTATTTTACATAACCGGGTTCTCGGTTCGATTTCCTAACTTTGTATCATTAAAAATTGAGCTGTATGGAAAGAGAAATATTCAGCGTGTTGTTCTTCATTAAGCGTAGTAAAACGTTAAAAACGGGAAAGTACCTCTGCGTGTGAAATTCTATCAGATTTACCAAGACTTGGAATTGGAGGAAAAGATTGTCTCCGCACGTGCCATAGTAAACCGCTATTAGGGAAAGGACGAAACTTTCAAAACATTATATAATGTGTTCAAGGAGTATAACGACAACTTGGAAACTCGAATGAAACAGATCCCCAATATCCAACTTAAATTGACCCCCGATTTATTTTTCCTAAAATACAAAAAAAACATCATATAATCAGTTCATTAGCTTTCGATTTGTGCTGGGTTTGTAATTTTTATTTACTGCCAATATAGTCATTCATTTCTTCCCGCAAATTTTGCGTAAGGACTCTCCGTGCAGCTCAATTCTTGCGGCTTGGTGAGTTATTCTGTACATGACTGCGCCGGCTATTGTCTCCTTGCCGATGACATCATACTTGTCTTTGACCGGCAATTGTGATGCAATCAGTGTTGATTTCTTACCATATCGGTCTTCGATGATGTCCATCAGATGCATTCTGCTTCCGTTGTCCAACGGCTGCAAGCCGAAATCATCCTGTATAAGCATATCCGTCCTTTCTATCTTTTTCAGCTCCTACAGGATGCTACCTTTTACCTTGGTGGCCTTCAACTGCCCTAAAAGTCTGGAAGTATTGGCATACAGCACTTTCAATCCTTTCTGGCAGACTCTGTATCCCAAGGCTGTGGCAATGTAGCTCTTTCCTGTACCGGAGCTTCCCATGACAAACAAGTCGCACACCTCCTTGACAAAACTTGTTCATGCTGATTGATTTATTGGGAATACTATCTGTTTTGTCTATTTAATAGATTAATGTAGAATTATGAACTGATTCTGTAACTCTTTTAATGTTTTTTTGGTGGGGCAATTTAAATTGGATTTTGGGGAACTCTTTAGATAGGACAATGGGGGGACAGTTTATACCAAATTTTCCACCTGTCAATACACAGAAGAATTTTCATTGTTTATTACCGAAAAATAGAAGCAGTCTCTACAAAAAAAGACTGCTTCTGCTTCATTTCTAAAACAAATCAAAAAACAAATATGCTCAACTATTAATCTTAATTTTCTTTTAAGAAACGGATGATAACACAGGTTTGTCTGATACGGAAAACAAGTGTTCACTAAGCGCCTTCAAAGCATGCACTTTATCTTCCGCTTTCATCACCAACGATACATTACTACTACTTCCGCCGTATGAAATCATCCGTACGGGAATATCTTTCAATGCATTGATGATGCGTGCCTCAAAACCGACATTTTGCCATTCTAGGTCACCAACAACACAAACAATCACCATATTCTTTTCGACTGTAATCGTTGCGTATTTCCGTAATACACCCACAATCTCGTCTATATGCTTGTCATCATCAATCGTTACGGAAACCCCGATATCGGAAGTGGTCACCATGTCCACCGGCGTATTGTAATTATAGAACGTATCAAACACGATGCTCAGAAAATGAGGTGTCGGTATCGTATGGAGCGACTTGATCTTGACATACGTGATGTTGTCTTTGGCGGCAACAGCTTTGATCGCACCCTTTTCCGCCGTATTCGAGATCAATGTACCCGACGCATTTGGCTGCAATGCGTTCAAGAGGCGTACCGGTATGTTCTTTTCCTTGGCAGGCAGGATGCAAGTCGGATGTAGTATCTTGGCACCGAAATGTGCCAACTTAGCGGCTTCGTCGAAGTTCAACTGCCTAACAGGAGCGGTGTCATTGACAAACCGTGGATCGTTGTTGTGCATCCCGTCAATATCCGTCCATATCTGTATCTCTTCTGCTTGGATAGCCGCTCCAATTAGAGAGGCGGTGTAATCGCTTCCTCCTCTTTCCAAGTTGTCAATGCTGCCGTAAGCATTCCGGCAGATGAAACCTTGCGTAATATATATTTCTGCCTCTTTGTTTTGCTCCAAAAGTGTATTTAGGTGTTTAGCGATATATTCCATGTCCGGTTCATTGTCCATTGTAATCCGCATGAAGTTTAACGCAGGCAATAAAACTACCTTCACTCCTTGTTCTTCCAGATAGCAGGTCATCAGAAAGGTTGATATTAGCTCACCCTGTACCAAGATTTCCTTTTCATCGAACATGCTGAAAGGCATATTAGAGAAAGACCAGACATGTTGAGACCGTTCAAGCATGTATTGCATGGCCCTTTCTTTGTAGGTATCGCTTTGGTATAATTCTTCTATATGATTGACATAAGCTTGTTCCAAAGCAGAAAGGATCGCATTGGCTTTTCCCGGATCTTTCTTATGGAAACACTCAGATATCTCCACTAAAGAGTTTGTTGTCCCTGCCATGGCAGAGAGTACTACTATTTTCTGTTCCTGATCGCAAATGATTGATGCGACATTCTTGATCCGCTGGGCAGAACCGACTGAAGTACCACCAAATTTTAATACTTTCATTAGACTATCTGATTTTTGATTTTACTTTTTATACATTGAATCTGATCACGAACGTGCTACCTTTACCGACTTCGCTTTCGATACGGATCGTACCACCATGAGCTTCCACAAAGTCCTTGCTGATGGCAAGTCCCAAACCGCTACCTTGTACTTTTGTTCCCGGCACACGGAAATAGTGGTCGAAAATACTTTCGTGGTAACGCAAGTCAATGCCCTTTCCGAAGTCCTTGACATAGATCTCGACGGCTTTGTCGATCTGTCGTGCACCGATGATAATCCGTCCGTTCTCCGACGAATAACGGATGGCATTCGATAACAGGTTGGTCACAACCCAAGCAATTTTCTCGCTGTCGACAAACAATTTGGTGATCTTTTCAGGATACTCCACTTCGATCTGACAGTTAAAACGCTCGGCCTGTACCCGGTTCGCCTTGATGGCATAGTCGATCAGTTCGATCGGTTTGGTAATCTTCGGATTCAGGTAGAGCTTACCGCTTTCTACCTGTGACATCTTCAACAATTCGCCAGTGATCTCCAACAAACGGTCGCTATTTTCCTTTATGTTCTTGGAAAGGCTCTCCTGTTCTGTATTCAGTTTTCCGAACCGATTGTCTTCCAGCAGTTCCAAGCTCATCATGATAGCCGATATCGGTGTCTTCAGTTCATGAGAGATCGTTGAAATAAAGGTTGTCTTTGCAATATCTTTTTCTTTAAATTCGGTCACGTTCTTCAACAGGATCACATCCCCGACATACTTACTCTCCAGTCCAGTCTGCCTGTTAACGTTGATCGGGATGTATTTTACTTGAAAATAGCTTTCCTTGTTGTCCGCATAGATTTTCAACGGATCCTTATTGTCATCGGGATGTACCAACTGGCGGATCAAACGGCGCAGCAGATCATTTTTTAACGCCACTTCGGGAGCCGGTTTGTCGATAATGTTTTCCCGTGTCAAATTCAAAACAGTCAAAGCCTCGTCATTGACAAACAAAATCTTCCGTTCCTTACTCAAGCCTATGATAGGTTCTGCAATGCTGTTGATAATTGTTTCTATATATTTTTTCCCTTGCAGGATATCTTCCAGCGAACTGTTCCTGTATTCGGCCAAGCGCTCGGCCATCTCGTTGAACAACGTGGCTATTTCCTTAAACTCCGGTTCATTGCCCAAATTAAGCCGTTTGCTGTAATTGGCATTGGTGATTTCCTTGATGCCATCCGTCAATTTCCGGATCTGTACGCTGACCGAGCGTGGCAGGCGAGCCAGAAAGAGGAAGGCGATCACGATACAAGCGATCCCTACCGTCCAGATCCAAAAGAGAGACCTTTCCGCCGTGTGGACAGCCACTTCATTCTTCTCATAAATGGCAGACATATTGACTGCCATAATGGTATAAATCGTCTGGCGTATCTGCCGAATCGATTCATCATCCATGTCATCCAACGCCTTTTCACAGTTCGAACTTAATCGGTTAGTCAGTATGTCTTCATCCTTCTCTGTCAAATTTTTTTTCTGAGCTTCCAACCCGGCCTCAAACTCTTTTCGGGCATTCGGATTTTCCCGAATGGCATCCAGTGACTCGAGCATCTGACGGGAATAAAGGAGTGAATTGTAATTATCCGCTAGGATATTCTGCGTGTCATCCGATACATTATGAATGTTTTTTATAGCCAATCCACCTAATAAAGTGATCAGGACAAATAAAAGTCCTATCCCATAAGTCAACTTTGTTTTTATATTCATATTCATGGAAGGATTTTTATGCTAATATTATTAAATCAATGCCTAATTGAGCCAACTCTTCTAACATGTTCCGATAGTGAACCATCGCAAGGATAGCGGAAGGATATTTTAAAGCTGGTCGTCCGATACATAGCGTACTGATTTGCTTTTCTTTACAAACCTGTACGATCGCATCCGTTATATGTGGGGATTGCACTTGAATGATTTCTCCTCCAAGTTCCGTTGCCAACTTGAAATGGTTAAGCAAATGCCTTTGACTTGCCAACGGAATCCTGTCGGAACTTTCTCTTGGGGTTTGTACATACAGTACAAAAAACTTGGAATTATATCGGGTTGCCAACCGTGCGACTTTCCGTATGATCTTACGGGGAGTTTTCTCATTACTGCTGATGCAGGCCATAAACCTTTCGTGGCGTACGCCGAGATTCTCTGGAATGGTATTCTCCACTTTTTTTTCTACCCGCAAAGCTACCTCTTTCAATGCCAACTCCCTAAGCTGAAGAATATGTTCAGCCTTAAAGAAATTATTTAATGCTGTTTGTATCTTATCGGGTTTGTATATTTTTCCGGCTTTTAACCGAGCCAGCAATTCGTCAGCGGTAAGGTCTATGTTGACCACTTCATCAGCCTGCTCCAGTACGATATCAGGAATACGTTCCTTGACCTCAATGCCAACCACGTCCTGCACCATCTCGTTAAGTCCTTCTATATGCTGAATATTGACCGCCGTGATCACACTGATACCGGCATCCAGTATATCCATGACATCCTGCCAACGCTTTTCGTTCTTACTGCCTTCGACATTGGTATGAGCCAATTCGTCAACGATGACAACTTCAGGATGGATACTGAGAATCGACTGCAAGTCCATCTCTTCGATCTCTTTTCCTTTATAAAATATCTTGCGGCGGGGGATGATAGGCAATCCTTCCACCAAAGCCTCCGTCTCGACTCTCCCATGTGTTTCTATATAACCGATCTTGACATCGATACCGCTTTCCAGTAATTGGTGGGCATCAGATAGCATCCGATACGATTTACCTACACCGGCAATCATGCCGATGTAGATTTTAAAATTGCCACGACGAGACTTTTTCAACAAATCTAAAAAATGTTGTACACTTTGTTCTCGGTCCATGCGTATTATTATATCAAGGTCTTAAAGAAATTCCCAAGACAAGATGGGCATCCTCCATACGAGGGTTCCAAATTGCCTGTGTAAAAATAGGTAATGAGAAAGAATCCGTGATTTTGATATCTTTCGTTGCTTTCAATGCAACATTCGTTACTGCAAATCCACTATTTACATCACCTCCATACGTAGTTATTCCCGCATCATACGGAAGAACACCACAAGTTGCATTCAGATCGACGCCCTTCACTGTGAATGGAAAATTCAACTCCACATAAGAAGAATAGTTTTGGTTTCCATTTTCATCTTTGTCTTGACCGGCAAACATGAAATTCCAAGTGATAGACAAAGGTAACTTCTCAATAGGTAAAGTGTAAGCCAAACCTGCTTCAAAATGGTGATCTGTTTCATGGCTTTTGAAGTTAAAATAACGGCAAGAGCCTTGCCCTGCCCACCATAAGCTAGCGACAGACAATGTAGGACCAGCTGATCCGAATGTATACGCTGCCGTTAAATCTATCTCTTTAGCAGCAGGCATAGATGTAGAGTTTGCTCCCTGAAAATCGGTAGATCCCCAGGCTGTCAAAGAGAAATTACCTACCCCCAGTGATAGTGTCGGCTGGAAGCTAGCACCAGTTTGGTAGAAACCACGCCAAATATAGGAACTTACCAAATCTCCCTGTACAGAAAAACTTACTTTACCATCCTCTTCCTGTGCATTAGCCAACGTAGAAGATGCCATTGAGAATACAACTGCCAAGGCTGCTACTTTTTTTACGAATGATTTCATAACCTAAATCTAATTGACTTATTAAAAATTTGTTATTTGTTATTTGATGCTTGATCAAGCGCAACATTTAATTTCAATACATTTACTTTCTCCGTTCCGAACATACCCAATAACGGTTTCTCAACATGAGAATTGACGATACCCATTACCTTTTCTTCCGACCATCCACGAGCGTCCGCTACACGTTTGGCCTGTGCATAAGCGGCTTTCGGTGAGATATGGGGATCCAAACCGGAACTGCTGGCCGTGATGATTTCAGCCGGAACTTTTTCACGGGTTAGGTAAGGATGATGAACCAAGAATGTATCAATACGTTCTTCCAACAAAGCTAAATGTTCTTCATTGGAAGGTCCCTTGTTACTACCTGCCGAACTGGATGCATCGTAACCGTCACCGGCATGGGAAGGACGTCCCCAGAAATAAATATCTTGCGTGAAATTCTGACCAATATTGGCGGCCCCCACTACTTTTCCATTCAATGTAACCAGTTCGGCATTACCCTTATTCGGTCCTGCCACTTGGGCAAACAACCACAAAACGAAAATGTAGAAAACACTGAAGAACAAACAAAATGCAATTGTCAGTCTTAATGATTTAAAAAGATTTGATATCATAATGAATTATTGTTTTATTTTTTTAACCTTCCTCCTATCTTCATACAGAGGGAGGAAGGTTTTTAATATTGATTTTACTTTTACATGAATAAACTTACAATCATATCTATCAACTTGATACCAATGAACGGGGCAATTACACCGCCCAAACCGTAGATCAGCAAGTTGCGACGAAGCAATGCGGAAGCACCAATCGGTTTATAAGCCACACCACGTAATGCCAGAGGGATCAGAATCGGGATGATGATCGCATTAAAGATGATCGCACTTAGGATCGCTGATTCCGGACTGTGCAGGTGCATGATGTTCATCGGGGCCAATGCCGGGATCGTAACCATGAACAGAGCTGGTACGATAGCGAAATACTTGGCCACGTCGTTAGCGATACTGAAAGTAGTCAGCGTACCGCAAGTCATCAGCAACTGTTTACCGATTTCGACAATCTCGATCAGTTTCGTTGGGTCGTTGTCCAAATCAACCATATTACCAGCTTCCTTGGCAGCCTGCGTACCACTGTTCATTGCGACACCAACGTTTGCCTGAGCCAAGGCCGGGGCATCGTTCGTACCGTCCCCCATCATGGCGACCAGCTTACCGTTTTCCTGTTCCTTACGGATATAGTTCATCTTGTCTTCCGGTTTGGCTTCGGCGATATAATCGTCTACACCAGCTTTTTCAGCGATATATTTTGCGGTCAACGGGTTATCACCGGTTACCATTACCGTCTTCACACCCATCTTACGCAAACGTTCAAAACGTTCTTGGATCCCCGGTTTGATGATATCCTGTAATTCGATCACACCGATGATGAAATCATCCTGTGAAACAACCAGCGGAGTACCGCCGTTACTCGTGATCTTCTGAACCAAATCGGCCACCTCTTTCGGATATTTGTTGCCGGCAGCCTCACTCATCTTACGAATAGCATCAAAAGCTCCTTTACGGATGCGAGTACCGTTTGCCAAATCCACTCCTGAGCATTTAGTTTCTGCCGTAAACTTGATCATCTTTGATCCGGATGTATTCAGATCATGTACACGTACACCTTTTTCACGTCCCAGTTCCACGATTGACTTACCTTCGGGTGTATCGTCAGAAAGAGAGGACAGTAGACAAGCTTGTACAAAAGAGTGTTCGTCAATGCCGGATACCGGATAGAACTGGGTTGCTTTACGGTTACCGATCGTGATCGTACCGGTCTTGTCGAGCAGCAAAGTATCAATGTCACCGGCTGTTTCAACCGCCTTACCGGATTTGGTGATCACATTAGCAGACAACGCACGATCCATACCGGCAATACCGATGGCAGATAACAAACCACCGATCGTAGTCGGGATCAAACAAACGAACAAAGAGATAAAGGCCGCAATCGTAATCGTCGTGTTGGAATAATCAGCAAACGGTTTCAAGGTACCGCAAACAACAACGAATACCAATGTAAAACCTGCCAGCAAGATTGTCAAGGCGATTTCGTTCGGAGTTTTCTGGCGAGAAGCGCCTTCCACCAAGGCGATCATCTTATCCAAGAAACTTTCACCCGGTTCGGTCGTCACTTTCACCTTGATCTGGTCGGACAATACTTTCGTACCGCCTGTTACAGAACTCTTGTCTCCACCCGCTTCACGGATCACCGGAGCAGATTCACCTGTGATGGCGCTTTCATCGATAGAAGCCAGACCTTCGATAATTTCACCATCGGAAGGAATCGTGTCGCCGGCTTCACAAATAAAGATGTCGCCTTTCTTCAACTGAGAAGAACTGACCGTTTCGATCTTGTTACCGACACACAATTTGGCAGGAGTTTCTTCCCGGGTCTTACGCAAACTGTCGGCCTGTGCCTTGCCTCGTGCCTCTGCAATCGCCTCTGCGAAGTTGGCGAAAAGCAACGTGGCGAACAATACAATAAACACTAAGATATTGTAACCGAAAGATCCTTGCGTTGTATCACCGGTGGCAGCAGCCCAAATCGTAACAAACAACATGACGAATGTCACTACCTCCACGATAAACATGATCGGGTTACGGAACATCATCCGCGGATTCAACTTAACGAATGATTGCTTCAAACTTTCTATAACGAGCTCCTTTGGAAATAAAGAAGCAGTTTTGTTATTTCTCATCTTCTTAATCTGTCAATTAGTAAATACTAAAATATTCGGCGATCGGGCCTAATGTTTGTGCCGGGAAGAATGACAAGGCAGCAACGATGACGATTACGCAGAATGTCATCACACCGAATGTAACCGTATCAGTCTTTAATGTACCCGCGCTTTCCGGAGTGTACTTCTTGTTTGCCAAAAGACCTGCAATAGCTACCTGTCCGACAATTGGCAAATAACGTGAAATGATCAGTGCCAAACCGCAAGTGTAGTTCCAGAAATAGGTATTGTCGCCTAATCCTTCAAAACCGGAACCGTTGTTAGCAGAAGAAGAAGTATATTCATATAACATTTCACTGAAACCATGGAAACCGGGGTTGTTCAACCAGCCACCCTCGCTCTCTACGAATTCAGGGGCATATACCCATACGTAGGAAGAGATAGCCGTAAAGGTCAAAATCACGAACGGGTGAGCCAACGAAACGATCGTCGCAATCTTCATTTCTCGGGCTTCTACCTTTTTACCTAAGAATTCCGGCGTACGTCCGACCATCAAACCGCTGATGAATACGGCTATGATCAAGAATGCATAGTAGTTCATGAAACCTACGCCGACACCACCAAACCATGTATTGATCTGCATGTTCAACATCTCCACCATACCGGAAAGAGGCATTGTGCTGTCGTGCATACCGTTAACGGAACCATTAGAGGTGACGGTCGTAGTCACAGACCACAAAGCGGTTGCGCCCGGACCCAGACGGGTTTCCTTACCTTCCATAGCACCGCAAGACTGGTCAATACCCATCTCGTCGATTTTCGGGTTACCTGCCATCTCATAGTGAACGTTACAGAATACCCCCAAAAGATAAGCAAACAGCATTACACCATAGATCACATAACCTAACTTTTTACGTTTCAGATAAAATCCCAAAGCAAATACCAATGCCATCGGAATGATCAGAATAGACCAGCATTCTACAATATTGGTCAGGTAAGTCGGGTTTTCCAATGGGTGAGAAGAGTTTACTCCGAAGTAACCACCACCATTCGTACCTAACTGTTTAATCGGAACGATTGCAGCTGTAGGGCCTTGTGAAACAGTTTGTTCTGCTCCTTCCAATGTCGGGATTGTCATTTTGGAGTCGAAGCCCATCGGCGTACCTTGTATGATCAGGATGAAACCCACGATCAGAGACATCGGGAAAAGGATACGTGTACAGCTGATCACTAAATAGTGCCAGAAGTTGCCGATTGTTTTAGTTGTTTTGGTAGCCATCGATTTCATAATTCCAGCCATAGCAGCCATACCTGTTGCAGCAGTGATGAACTGGAACAACATGATGACGAACAACTGTGTAAAATAAGTCAAACCGCTTTCTCCGCTATAGTGCTGCAAGTTACAGTTAACCATGAAACTAATACACGTGTTGAACGCCAAATCTGGACTTTGTCCGCTGTTCCCATCAGGATTCAAAGGAAGATATCCTTGCGATACCAACAGGATCATACCCCAGAAGAACCAAAATACGTTTATAATAAGCAGAGATTTCAAGAATGCCTTCCAATCCATCTCTTCATTGGGGTTGATACCCGCCAGTTTGTAAATAAATCTTTCAATTGGAGCCATGAAACGCATGCAGTCGTTTCCATCCTTATACACCTTGGCGATATGCTTTCCCAGCGGGTAACTGATAACCAGCAGCAGCAATATCTGCAATGCTACACCTAAAATTTCTGTATTCATCTTTTCACTTAAAAAAATAATTACCATTAAAACTTTTCGGGCTTAATTAGGACATACATCAAATACCCGAAGATCAATAAGCAAAGTATAAACAGTGCTAAAAACATAATTTAATTCTCCTTTCTTACATTAAATTTTCTCAAACCAGTCCACACACTTGAAGAAAAACCAATAGCATACTACACCGGTAGCACACAAGAACAAAAATGATAACGTATCTTCCATACTTGTCTCTTTTAATTGTTAATACTATTTATTTGTTTTCCGCCCTACTATATGCCAAAGTTGTGCCAAAAAATCGAGTTTATGCACAATATATTGTTTATCAGTTATATAATCAAAAAAATAATATTATTATGTAATATGCTCAATCCTTTTCAAAATGAAAATATCCTTTTCATTTTGAAAAGGTATATAAAAAGGCAAGCTGCCTGTTTTAGGTAACCTACCGGGTATGCAAGAACAAAGTGTTCCACATTATAGTCCATAGGCTTCCATCTTCTTATAAAGTGTGGTTAAGCCTATCCCAAGAAGACGAGCTGCTTCGGGTTTGTATCCGTTGGTATGTTGGAGAACTTTCTGAATGAGGTGCTTTTCAACGCTGATTAGGTCCAATTCAATATTATTCCCCATATTTTCAGATAATTGACATTTCCTTTCCATGGACATCGTTTTATGGCTGCCATATATTTTTTATGATCACTTTAAATCTCACCAAAATCTTTAGATATCTGCCCTGCACAGACAGGCTTCCAACAATCGAAATTTCTCTTTTTAGCTAAAATCGTGTTATTGATTATAGGCAATTCGCAACTTTCGCTGATATATAAAATAGCATGTCCCCGAGCTGTTGTTTTCAATTGTTTTCTTAATGTGTTCCAAGCTTCTGTATCAGAAATAAAATATTGCGATGCGGTAGACTCCGTTTCATACACCAGTTTGTATTCATTCAGCACCAATTCATTTTCCTGATTTGTCTTCTTTTGAGGATAGCATAAATAGGCAATTCCTGTCAAAAGGATGATTCCTGTAAAAGTATTCAGCAGATATTTAAAATAATAATCATTTTCGAAGAAATAGAATTCATTGATGTTACCACATATACATACGCTAGCCACAAACAGTAATATTACCGTTATCCGTTGCTTCAAAAATTTCATCCGCATATTCTTTTCCATTTGTATCCTAATTTTTGAAATTAAATCTTTTAAATAAGCCGTGAATAAATTATATCCACGGCTCAAAAAGAAAAAAACAATTCAAATCTTTACATAATGAATGGAGAAAAAGATTTTGGTACACATAAAACAACTTTAATTGCAATAATATATAATATGAAACTTATATCCTTCTATGGGCAACCAAATACTTCTTGCAAGGCCACCATTTTTCAATCCTGTTTTTCAAAATGAAAAAATATCCAAAAACACCAATCCAGCTTGTTACTAGTAACAGAACGATAATCTTGTTTTTGATCCTTTGAGGAACATCTTTTTTTATTAAATTGCTGATTGCCCATACAGAGGCAAGCGAGCCTAATTGATAAATAAAAAATACCATTTTGTTTCTTTGTTGTTCTACATTGTTTCTTATAGCAGACAACCGAAGATGAATATTAATGATACTTTCTTCGGAAATCTAAACTGATAAAGATAATGCCAAAATCAGACCAATTTAAGAACAATAAACATAAATCACTATATATCAATAGATTAAAAATATCAATTCTAAATTGAAAGTAAAAAAAACAACTAAAATGAAAAACACTTTTTCATTTTGGTAATATTACTTAGGCTTCCCTATTTGCAAACATCTGTTTATCAATGACAAATACAAATTGGTATGGATTTTGCTTTGTGTTGTATATAATATTTCAAATATGAGATTATTTATCATTTCGAATAGGTTGCCTGTAAAAGTTACACGTTCCTCCGATGGAAAATTTGTTTTTTCACGGAGCGAAGGAGGGCTGGCTACAGGTTTGAAGTCATTGGACGTTGATTGTGAAAAACATTGGATTGGTTGGCCTGGCGTCTGCGTAGAACAAAAGACGGAAAAAGATGACATTTGCAGTCAATTGGAAAAAAATAATTATCATCCGGTATTCTTATCCGACAGGCAGTATGAAAATTACTACGAAGGATATAGCAACAGTACCCTATGGCCCCTCTGTCATTACTTTTTTGCTTATACGTTATATAAAAAGAACTTTTGGGAATCATATAGGGAAGTCAATGCTGTTTTTTGTGAAGAGATATCTCGGATAGTTGAACCTAATGATTGGGTTTGGGTACAGGACTATCAGTTAATGCTGTTGCCGGGCATGCTCCGTGAGAAGTTTCCCAACCTTCATATCGGGTATTTCCACCATATTCCGTTCCCTTCACATGAACTTTTCCGGATTCTGCCCGAAAGGGTCGAGATCCTGAACGGACTTTTGGGAGCCGACTTTGTCGCTTTTCACATTCACGATTATATGCGTCATTTCATCAGTGCGACGGAACGCATCCTTCATAAGAATTTCAATCTGGATGAAGTTCAAATGAATGATCGTGTAACCCGTGTGGATGCATTACCGATGGGGATAAACTATGATCTTTATCACAATGTGATAGCTGATGACAAAGTCCACCACGCAGTAGAGAAAACACGACTTCTATTTGGAGATCATAAGTTAATCATATCGGTAGACCGACTGGATTACAGCAAAGGAATATTGCACCGTCTTTACGGATTCGCCTCTTTTTTGAAAAATCATCCGGAATATCACGGGAAAGTGACATTGGCGATGGTTATCGTCCCCTCTCGCGACCATGTAGGCAGTTATGCCGAATTGAAAACCAAAATAGACGAGGAGATCGGTTCTATCAATGGAACTTACTCTACCATGAATTGGACTCCGGTATGTTATTTTTATCACGGTTTCTCTTTTGAGGAATTAGTAGCGATGTATTATGTTGCCGATATAGCCTTGGTAACCCCTTTGCGCGATGGTATGAATCTTGTGGCAAAAGAGTATGTCGCTACCAAACAAGATAATCCGGGGGTACTCATTTTAAGTGAAATGGCCGGTGCTTCGGTTGAATTGTCTGATGCTTTATTGATTAATCCAAACGACACGGACCAGATCGAACAAGCCATTTGCCGTGCATTGAAAATGCCATTGGAGGAACAAAGAGAAAGGCTTCAGCGAATGCAAGCCATCCTTTCGGTTCAAACCGTAAACAAATGGGCTGCGGATTTCATGAGAGAATGGCGGCAGACCGCAGAGAAAAACAAACGATTACAAAAGAAAAAGATCTCCGCACAAGACCAGAACGAAATCAAAACATTATATGACCAAGCGAAAAAGCGCTTGATTTTGCTGGATTACGACGGAACATTAACTGCATTCAAAAATCATCCGGAAGATGCAGTTCCAACACCTGCATTACGAGACCTGTTACAGCGTTTTTGTTCTGACTCTCGGAATCATGTAACCATTAATAGCGGGCGGGACCACTATACATTGGAGAAATGGCTGGGAGATCTTCCTCTGTCTTTTGCCGCCGAGCATGGTGCATTTTACAAGGAAAAAGGCGCATGGCATAAAAACATAGGCAATCGAGAGTGGGATTCGGAGCTATTGTTTATTCTAAATTTGTTTGTAAGCAAAACCCCGTACTCTCATCTTGAGACAAAAGAAGCTGCTCTTGCCTGGCATTATAGAGAATCGGACGCCTGGCTGGGAGAGCTGAGAGCGCAACAGCTAACAAAGGCTATAATGCCTGTTTGCCTGAAAAAGGGATTACAAATCATGCAGGGCAACAAAGTCGTGGAAATAAAATCTCCAGAATGCACAAAAGGTTCGGAAGTAGCTCGCCTATTATTGGCTTCCCGCTATGATTTTATACTAGCAATGGGAGATGACACGACGGATGAGGATATGTTCCGGGCTCTTCCAGTATCCGCCATAACAGTTAAAGTTGGAATTGTATCTGAAAAAGCCAAATACAATCTGTCCTCGCAGGAAGAAGTATTGCCTTTTTTGGAAAAACTGTCGGGTGAAGGTGTTAGTTACGGAACGACTTCCAAAAGCATAAAAGGTCAACTGAAAGCCACCGTTGATTTTTTTAAAGGATTGTGGACAAATAAAAAATAATTTTTATGGACAAGTTAAATTACGGAGTAATAGGAAATTGCTGCACTGCGGCTTTGATTTCGGATAAAGGCAGTATAGATTGGTTATGTTTCCCTAACTTCGACTCACCTTCCATCTTTGCATCATTGCTCGATCGGGAGAAAGGGGGATATTTCGGCTTCGAGGTTTCTCCGGATTATCAAATATCGCAATCGTATGTTCCTCATACAAATATTCTTTCGACCAACTTCGTATCAGAAGAAAATGAATTTGCCGTTGTAGATTTCATGCCTTGTTACCATCTGAGCGATGCGAGCAATTGTTATCGTCCGGCAGAGATCTACCGATATATCCGCAGAATCAAAGGTACTCCCCGTTTTAAAATCAACTATGAGCCGGCTCCGGACTATGCCCGTGGAAAGACAATTTTCAACACGACCTCGGAATATATAGAGACCTACTCTACTTCTAACAGCAAAGATAGGCAATATCTTTATTCCTCACTACCTTTGCACAACATCTTGGAACAGAAAGAAATCGTACTGGCTAAGGACGAGTTCTTGCTACTTTCATATAACGAGAAAGTAATACCTGTCAACATTGAGCGTGAGAAACTGGAATACTGCCGGACGCTGGTTTATTGGTTGAATTGGACTGACCGAACCAAGAAGTTTACGGTCTATAACGATGTCATTGAGCGAAGTCTCCTAGTTTTAAAATTGATGTCTTTTTATAATGGAGCCGTATTGGCGGCCATAACAACTAGCCTACCGGAAACGATCGGAGAAGTCCGTAACTGGGATTATCGTTTTTGTTGGCTGCGCGACGCCTCCATGTCCATTGAAACTTTGTTCCAGATAGGCCATGTGGAAGCCGCAAGGCGGTTCATGAGATTTGTCCAGTCTACTTTTGTTTCTCAACACGATACTTACCAGATCATGTACGGTATTCGCGGAGAAAGAAAATTGACGGAAGTTATTCTGGGACATCTTTCCGGTTATAAGAACTCACGACCCGTTCGGATCGGTAATGATGCTTACCACCAGCTTCAAAATGACTCGTTCGGCTATTTAATGGACCTGATCTACCAATACTATCGTTTGATGCCCGGTACATTGGACGAGGTGGAAGATATGTGGGAAATGGTAAAAAGTATCCTGACGAATGTGATGATTGACTGGAAAAAACCAGACAAAGGCATTTGGGAAATTAGAGGAAAAGGACAGCATTTTGTTTCCTCCAAAGTTATGTGCTGGGTCGCATTAGACAGGGGAGCTCGTATTGCAGATTTATTAAACAAACCGACATACCGGAGACGTTGGTCGGAAGAAGCGACCGTAATCAAAGAAAATGTCATGAAAAACGGTTGGAAAGAAGAGATGCAAAGTTTCTCGCAAACCTACGGTAATTCCGACCTTGATGCGTCCTTGTTGTTAATGGAACCGTACGGATTTATCGATCCGAGAGACATACGCTACCATAAAACTGTGCAAGCGATAAAGAATGCGTTACTTTACAAAGGGTTGATGTACCGTTATAAATCTCATGATGATTTCGGACTTCCCTCTTCCGCCTTTACTATTTGTACGTTCTGGCTCATTCGTGCTCTTTATGTCATTGGAGAAAAAGAAGAAGCACGTAGTCTGTTTGAGGAAATGCTTCATAATTCAAATCACTTGGGACTTTTCAGTGAAGACATTGATTTTGAAACCAAGGAGCAACTGGGGAATTTTCCTCAAGCATATTCCCATTTGGCACTAGTCAATACCGCTATATTGTTTTCGGAAGAGGACATACGACTGTTTTTTAAATAAACCTTCTGTATCTCTTTCATTTTGGAAATATTTTTTCACTATGCAAGGGGCTACACTAATAAACGCATGAAGCATACTCCATATTGATAACTTCAAGACTTTTATAAGTAAATTACCATTATAGACCGGCCTCAACCCATATTTTTCTTTATCCAATCGTATCCACATATAGAAGGAAAGCATCATAAAGGAACCCATCTCTGCCAAAGAAGAGGCAATTGCCGCCCCCGAGATTCCTAATTCCCTAGTGAATATCAAATAAAAATTTAAAGGAATATTGATTAATACCGCTATGGCAGCAGCCCAAGATAGAGCTTTTGTATGCGTTATCCCCACTAAAAAAGAACGTATCGCCAAAAATGGGAATGAAAACAACAATCCAAAGCTACGCCAATCCAAGTATAGGATTACCGCTCGATAAATATCCGAGGAAACGATCAGCTTCTTTAATATAAATGGGGAAACCGTATGAATGAGAAGGTAAAGAAAGATAGCCAATCCCAAAAGGAAAAATAAGCCTTGAAAAAAGGTCTTGCCGGTTTCCTTGTAATCTTGCTCTCCATTCCTTCGAGCTACCATTACTTGCAATCCAATGCTAAATCCAAAACCAAGCATATAAATCGCCAAATAATAAATTCCGGCGATAGCGGACGCTCCTAATTCTATCTCTCCAACGTGGCCTAAGAAAACAGCATCCGTAATATTGATTAATTGTTCCATTAAGATGCTCATCATTACAGGAAAGTTGATGAGCCATATTTGTTTATATGTATAATTCATTGCTCAACTGTATAATAGTGCGATACAACATACCGATTTTATGCAGTATGTTATTTCGTAATCCATAAAATAAAAGGATATAAAATCTCCGTGACAAATAAAGCTGTATTTGTCAAATAGCTGAATAGCTTTATTGGATAGGGCTATTCGTTGAGCGTAGCTATATACAGAGTTTCATAAAAGATGAATATTTTTGTGTTTCTAAATCTTAATGCAAAGATAAGGAAAAAAGCAAGCAAGCAAGTAATACAAGGAAAAAACTATACTTCAAAAGTAAGTTAACTTCATGAGGCAAGTAAGTTAACTTCGTTGCCGATATAAGTTAATTAAAAGGCCAAAGTAAGTTAACTTCATTTTGCTAGAATATAATGTCCAATGTTTAACATACCTATTCACGGGTTTCGGACTGATCCGATTTATTAATAGGGCTAAAAGAAAAAACGGCTAAATAGACGTCTCTATCCAACCGTTCAAAAGATCTTCGCGATAATCTTTTGTGCTCACAGTCAAGGTTAAACTCGAAAAACATATAACTTCAAAATGAATTTATAACATCATTTTGTTTTGATGTTGGCAAAGGTAAGCCTTTATTTGTAAATAACAATTTTTTATCATGTTTTTTTTACTATTATATCTTTTTTTTCTTCTCTAGAATATTTTCGTTTTAATTTATGGCCTCTCTTGTGCTCGGATATTCAAAAAAACGCAATGGAAAGTTCAAGAAATGAAAGCAGGGCATAAAAAGGGTGTGTCATGACACACCCTCTTGTGAAACCATAAAAAAGATTTTCAGCCACAATGGAAATAAGTATTGACCAGCTTCAACATCTCTTCCGGATTATTCTCTAGGTCCTTGCGTAAAGAAGCGTCATCATAAGATTCCAGTTTACGGATGATGCCGTCTATCATACTCGGACTAAATACGTTATATTTTTCAAAAACAGCACGCTGTTGTCTTAAACGGGCGGCTGAGGCTGCGCAACTGTCTGGGAGTTGATCCAATGTCTTTAGGCGATCTTGATTCTCTTCCTTATGAATATTCACGTTTACATAAGTCTTCTCAGCGATCTCCAAAGCATCGTCGATCTCAAAACCATGGCGGCACGCAACTGCCAATCCTGCCAATAATTGGTATAAATCAGCGGAGCCATCCGGTGAGCGCATCTCGATCGTTTGCTTTTGGCTCGTATCATAATGGCTGGCAGGTTCCAATGGGTTCGCCAAAGCACACATGTCCGTTTTTGCGGCCCAACCTAGCGGAACACGAACTAAAACTGAACGATTCCGATCTCCCCAACAAATATTCGTAGGTGCTTCTTGGTGTGGAACCAAGCGGAAATATGAGGTTGGGTTCGTATTTCCAAAAGCCGTAATAGAGGAAGCTAAGCACATCATTCCAGCGATAGCCTTACGGGCGGTTTCGGATAAGATACCATTCGCTAACATCTGATTCTTGCCATCTTTCATGATACGCATATGGACATGCAGACCGGAACCTGCTTTTCCCACCGTAATTTTCGGAGCGAAAGTGATGTTATATCCATATTCATGCGCTAGATTGCGGATCGCCCATTTAGCGATCATCAATTGATCCGCTGCATTTTCCGCAGGACATGGTAAGAACTCGATCTCATTTTGCTCATAGATCAAACCATTTAACGTAAAGTTACCAACTTCTGAATGACCATATTTAATTTGTCCCCCGGCTTGCGCTATGCAGTGCATGCACTCCGTCCGGAACTCATTGAACTTAGCGTAAGGAGCGGATTCATGATAACCTTTTTGGTCGGTAGCAGGGAAAACGCCTTCATCCGGTGCGATTACGTAATATTCTAATTCACCCATTGCCTCAAATTCCATTCCCGTCACCTCATGAAAAGCCTTACAAGCTTTATGCAAGGTATATTCCGGGGAACTTTCTAAGGGTTCTCCATCCTTATTGAAGAATGAGCAAAGCATGGTAAGCGTAGGTAATTCCGCAAACGGATCCTCGAAAGCCGTACGGAAACGGGGCACCACATACAGGTCACTACTTCCCGCCTCGATAAACGAGAAAAGACTAGAGCCATCCACACGCTCACCGCAAGTCAAGATCGCATCCAGATAGGCCGCATTGTTGATTACAAAGTTTAGTGTTTTCAAACGTCCGTCGCCTGCAGGATACATAAAATTAACCATCTGGATATCTTTCTCATAGATATAACGGATAATGTCCTCTTTCGTAAACTCGGACGCTGGCTTTTGTAAAAACTCCACTAATACGTTGGGAGTCATTTCTAGTTCTTTGTTCATGTCTTATATTGATTATGTTTATAGTGTAGAGAAAAACTTTCCTTTGGAACTGCTAACCGGAATCAAGCTAGAGATCGCTTCAGCAACCTCTATAGGTCGGTCAGACTCTATGATGTCCACACCTTGACGGATGATCATACGGTATGCTTCAGCACGACTTTCGGGTGTGGATAGTTTATCGTCGGAGGGAGCGGTAGATATCATGCACATGACACCTCTTTCATGTAACATATCGATCACCTCACGGACTTCGGGGGTAATCTTCGGACCTACGTAAGCCATGATATGATTCCAAGGTATACCGTTATCCTCATAGTCTTGAACCGCCTCTTTCGTTTTCACGAAAGCCTCAAACATGAAATTCGGATTTTTCTCGTAAAAGAAACGAGCCGAGGCACCATCATGAACCGTAATCATTACATAAGGTTCCGCTTGCATATCGGTAATCAACTGAGCAGTGCGCTCCATCGGAACATCCTTCTTATCAAGGATTAGGATTGTTTTTCCACGGGCCCAACGAATCGCTTCCTCTAAAGTCGGGATACGATAGTTTGTGATATTTCCTTCGGGATCCTTCAAACGGAAATTTTGCAATTCTTCCCAAGTATAATCAGAAACTTTCCCAGTCCCATTACTGGTACGCTCCAGTGTATCATCGTGGAAAAGGACGATAACACTATCTTTGGTTAACCTCGGATCTATCTCGAACGTGGCAGGAGTATAAGAGAGGGTATTTTCAAAGGTTTCCATACTGTTCTCAGGATAGCCTTTTCCCCGTCCACCTCGGTGTCCACTAATTAAAGGAATTCGGTCATCGGCATATTGGTAGAAAGATATCAAATCATCTACATTTGATATCTGTAGCGTATTCATTCCGTTGTATTCAAGCTCCTCCTTTGGCGTGTTCAATACGCAAGAACCACAAAGCAGGGCCAGCATTAAAAATCTGGCGGATAAATTGATTTTCATTTCACGATCGTATTTTAGGTGAATGATTCTTTCTATCCGCCAAACTTACACAAAATAAATGATTTTACAGAGTTAGCACCTTAATATTCGTCAACTTTCTGGTCTACACGGAACTTATCCAAACGTGCTTGCAGGCGAGTTTGGATATCAGCATATTCCGGATTATCGTATAAATTATTCAGCTCATTCGGATCACTTTGCAAATCGTAAAGCTCATTGCAATTAATCGCGTCATTATGCTCATTCTTCTCTCCATAGAAATGGATCAATTTATAACGACTGTCACGTACGCCATCGTGGCGACGTACCATATGGATAGCTGGATAATCATAATAATGATAATATAGATACTCACGCCAATCTCTTGGTGTCTCGCCTCCAAACAAGGGGACTAAAGAAGTTCCTACCATATAATCAGGTTTCTCGATACCGGCTATATCCAGATAAGTCGGGGCATAGTCAATGTTCTGTACTAAGGCCGTACATTCACTTCCCGCCTTGATTTTAGCAGGATAACGGATAATCAACGGCGTACGGAAAGATTCTTCATACATGAAACGTTTGTCGAACCAGCCATGTTCACCCATGTAAAAACCTTGATCCGAGGTATAAACGATCACGGTATTATCCATAAGCCCTTCTTTTTCCAGATAGGCGATCAAACGCCCTACCTCATCGTCAATCGATTTGATGCAACGTACGTAATCCTTGATATAACGTTGATATTTCCATTTAACCAAATCCTCACCTTTCAGGTTCTCGTTAATGAATTTTTCGTTACGAGGCTTATAAGAAGCGATCCAAGCCTCCCGTTGTTCCGGGGTCATACGATCCAAAGAGGCCTCCCAACCACCAATATTCCATTCCTTTTTATAAGCCTCCTTATCTTTAAGCTCATCTACCTTCAAATCATAAACCAAAGTCATATTTTTGTCTATACTCATCTCTTGTGTACGTGCGGCATCGCAACGAGTAGCATAATTATCATTGAAAGTATCTGGATATGGGAACTCTACATCCTCATATAAATCCATATATTTCGTATCCGGCATCCAGTTACGATGTGGAGCCTTATGATGAACCAGCAGGCAGAAAGGCTTATCCTTATCCCTCTCTTCCAAAAACTCGATAGCGTGATCGGTCGTAAGGGTCGTCGCATATCCCTCTTCTTTTACATACTTGCCATTCGATTCATTGCTTTTAAACTCTGGATTATAATAATCTCCCTGATCCCATAACACATGATAATAATCAAAACCTTTCGGCTCACATTGCATATGCCATTTACCGACAACACCTGTTTGATAACCGTGCTGTTGTAAGATTTCAGAGAAGAATACTTTTGTCGTATCAATACCTTTTCCTAATTGTCTTTGTCCGTTTTGATGGCTATAAAGACCGGTCATCAAACAAGCACGGCTAGGAGTAGACAGAGAATTCTCTACAAAGGCTTGCCTGAATAACATTCCTTCCGCAGCCAAACGATCTAAATTTGGTGTTGGTGCCAATTTACCTAGCGCATGTCCATAAGCGCTAATAGTTTGATACGAATGATCATCCGTCATGATATGGATGATATTAAGCGGCTTCTCTGCCACTTCTTTTTGCCCGGTTCCGCATGCGGAGAATAAGAAGGCCGGAGCCAAGAAGACCCCATAGTTAATCGCATTCTTCATGTATTCAAAATTTTAAAATTACACAAACGTACAAAAAACAGAAATTATCACCAATAATACTTCCGGGCTATCTCAGCCATAGTCGGATATTTACTATCCTCATCGTCATATTGTTGTTTCAATTCCAACAGTTTTGTCTTCAACTCTTTAATCAACGCCTTTTTCGATGGGTCGTGATACAGGTTCTTCATTTCCATTGGATCCTCTTTCAAGTCATACAATTCCCATTCGGGAGTTCTGGACTCATTCTTGGTCCCGGTCATTCCCAACGACTCTCCATAATAGAATATCAATTTATAGCGATCCGTACGGATACCATAGTTGGCTGTCACGTTATGGTCGTTATCCGCATTCATCCAATAGCGGTAATACATAGCCTGTCTCCAATTAGCTGGGGTCTCATTTCTCAAATTCGAGCGGAAACTTTCTCCCTGCATTTGGCTAGGCTTGTCCATTCCGGCATAATCCAAAAATAGAGGAGCGAAATCGATATTCAATGTTATATCCTTATTATCCGTGCCGGGTTTGATTTCTTTCGGATAACGGATAACAAACGGCATACGCAAGCATTCCTCATACATCAATCGTTTATCAAACCAACCATGTTCCCCCAAAAAAAATCCTTGGTCTCCGGTATAGATGACAACCGTGTTTTCCGCCAATCCTTGCTCATCCAAATAGTTCAAGATACGCCCTACGTTTTCATCAATACCAGCGATACAGCGCAAATAATCTTTAATATACAATTGATAAGCCCAATGGCGCAACTCATCACGGCTCATATCCGTAGGTATATCCGTTTTCACATCCGTCTGCCTCAAATGCTCCATGCTCATCCGTAGCAACTCCGCATACTCTCCCTTGCCCTCATATGTGTCCAATAAGTTCTCCGGCTCCGGGATCGTTACATCTTTCAATAAATCCTTGAAACGCTCGGCGGGTGTCCACGGTCTGTGAGGAGCCTTGAAATGGCACATCATAAAGAAAGGCTTGCTCTTATCTCGATTTTCCATATATTTGATAGCCTCACTTCCTATCACGTCGGTAGAATGCCCTTTATACACTTTACCCGTTCGGGGATTCGCATGCGGATCATTCCCCCATGTACCTTTTTCTATAAGCATCGGGTCATTATAACGGCCCTGTCCAGGCAAGATATTGTAATAATCAAAACCTGTAGGTTCCGCATGCAAATGCCATTTACCGAATATAGCGGTTTGATATCCTGCTTGCTGCAAGCATTTCGCTACATTCGGAAGATCCGGATCTAATGGATCTTGCAAAGTATATACACCATTCTTTTGGCTATATTGTCCTGTGATAATCGCTCCACGGCTCGGGGTACTGATTGAGTTCGTCACAAAACAATTCCTCAATATTGCGCCCTCATGCGCTATTCGATCAATATTGGGGGTCGGTAAGACCGTTGATAAAATTCCACCATAAGCACTTACCGCCTGCGAAGCATGATCGTCAGACATGATATAAATGATATTCGGTGTCCTATCATTCTGTGCCATGGCTGTTTGAACAGCACTAAAGTCATATAGGAAAATGCTTGATAATAAAATGTATTTGCATTTCATCGTATTTGTATTAATTTATTATACCAAACTTTTATAAAGCTATTAATAAAAAAGGATATATTATAATCCTTCATAAATCATACTTCTTGCGAATCAGTAATGCCCTTGATTCCGATGATCCGTGTGAGGTCTCACGGTTCGTTTCAAAGGGATATTCATTCCATCCGTAGACTCCAGCCAGTCATAAATCTGAGCATTCAATTGTTTGATTGTCTCTTTATATTCAGGTTCCGCAATCAGGTTCGTAGTTTCATACGGATCATTTTGCAAATCATAGAACTCATTCGTATCCCAAACCCCATGATAACGGATATACTTATAACGATCGGTGCGGATACCATGCATCGTTGGTGTCTGCGGAAATTCATATTCCCAATAATACTCGTAGAAGATATGATCTCTCCAATCCACCTTTTCTCCCTTGAGCAAAGGCAAGAAAGAATATCCCACCATCTGCTCAGCCTTTTCTAAACCCGCACAAGCCATAATTGTAGGAGCGACATCTACATTTTGTACCATATTCTCTATTACCTTACCTCCCTCAAACATACTAGGGCAACGAACCAACATAGGAACTCGCACAGATTCCTCGTAGAACTGTCTTTTGTCGATCAATCCATGTTCTCCCCACGCAAAGCCATTATCACCCATGTAAATAACCAACGTGTTATCATCTAACCCTGCTTCTTTCAGATAATCCAAGACAGAACCGATACTTTCATCTACAGAACGCAAGGTCTCACAATATTTACGAACTTGAACATCCCAAGGACGGCCATGGTAGGAATAGTCCACCCCATGCCAACTTTCTCTTTGACTTTTCACCCAATCCGGAGCCATTTTTTCTCCATAATACTCTTTTCCAAACGCAGCCTTTCCTGTTTTCTTATCAATAGTCGGCAACTCTTTAATGCCATAATGAGGCGTATTGAAGTTCGGAGGTAATACCAATTCCTTATTTTTATAACAATCCTTATGGCGCTTTGCGGCTGAAAAATTGTCGTGCACACCCTTATGAGACAAATAGACAAAGAACGGTTTATCCGCTTGTTTTTGTTCTTTCATGAATTGGATCGCATGGTCGGTCAAGAGATCCGTAACATAGGTACTGTCTTTATATTGTATCCATTCCCCATTTGTATTTATACGAGGGTTATAATATTCCCCCTGCCCCTTGAAACCTTCCCAATGATCAAAGCCTGGTTGAGGAGCCCCTGAGTCATTTCCCATGTGCCATTTTCCAAAGAAAGCAGTTTTATATCCACACTCCTGCAAATATTGTGGAAAAAAGATCAATCCATCAGGAAGAGGAGCGGCATTATCAACCACCTTATGGCTATGTGAATACATGCCGGTCAAGATGGAAGCACGGCTGGGAGAAGAAAGAGAGGTCGTAACAAACGCATTTTTGATATGCGCTCCTTCCTTGGCCATCCGATCCATATTAGGAGTTTCCAACCAAGGGATCGTATTCATGAACCCCATATAATCATACCGGTGGTCATCCGAGAGAATAAAGACAACATTTAATGGTTTCGTTTTTTGTGAAGTATTGTCTGCTTCCTGATTTTTAGGCTGGCAGGCCAAACATTGACTTACGATAGTCAATGAAAACAAGGTATTATTGATATTTGTATTCATATTGATAAAAGTTGAGGAGCTGTAAGTTTTACAGCTCCAATTAACATTTTATGACCAACCCGGATTTTGCGTTAGCTCAGGATTCAAATCCAATTCCCGTTGAGGAATAGGCATGAGAATCATGTAATCCTTTATATTACTAGCAATGTCCGTCTTATTCTTCTCAGCGACTTTCGCTTCGTATGTGCTGTGCTCTTTCATCCGTTTTATGAATGTACCTGTACGTACGAGGTCAAACCAGCGATGTCCTTCTATCGGAAATTCCAAATAACGCTCTTGTAAGACTGCTGCCCGGAAAGCATCTTTAGACAAACCCTCATAATTTTCAGAAGAATCACCAAACGCACGCTCTCGAACACGATTTAAAACTTGATGAGCTTTCTCTGATTCTCCGATTTCATTTAACGCTTCCGCATACATAAGCAAGGCATCCGAATAACGGATGATATGCATATTGATCTCACAGAACTTAATAGCCGTTAATCCATCTTGCCAATACTTGCCAAACAAAGGAATACTTGATATCAATTCCTTTCCATTTACAGGGTTCGTATAATGCGTTCTTAAATTCACGGCTTTACGTTTATCATTTTCCTTAAAGGTATTATTTAATTCCATAGTGGGAATATCCGCCTCATTAGATCCACTAACTCCGATCGGTTCAGGCAAAGAATATTTGGGTCCCGTTAAACTCATTTCATCATTATGAGGTAATGGGTCCGCCTTATATTCAATATAAAAGACAGCCTCTTTACCAGCTTCAGTATCCAAGTTCCAATTATCTCCATACTCCACATGTAAACCATACCCATAAGCACCTTCTTGTTCAACAACCTCTGCCAGTTTTTCCTTTGCTTTGGAATAATCACCTTTCGTCAAATACACCTTTCCTGCTAAAATCTTGGCAGCACCTTTTGTCGCACGCCCTATATCTGTAGTCCCATATTCTGAGGGATAAGGAAGGGCACTTTCCGCATCTGTCAAATCAGATAGAATCTGTTCATAGATCTGCTCTTTCGCAACTCTCGGCCCCATAGCATCATCTATTGTCTCTAACTGAGTCACCAAAGGAACATCTCCAAAAAAGCGGACTAAATTGAAATAATAAAGAGCACGTAAGAATTTTGCTTCTGCTATAAATCTTTTTTGTAAATCAGGATTCATAGTAACAGATGGAATGTTATTAATAGCGGCATTAGCTTTCATAATGCCCGAATAATTATTTTGCCACATATCTCTAATAAATGTGTTTTCCGGGGTGTGACGCAAAAATTCCAAGTTCTGTAGAAAGGCATTAGGCATACCAAGACCGTTTTTCATCCCATCACATGTAAGATCGCATAACATATACATGCACCTACTATAAATACTATTAAGTTGTTGATAAGTTGCATCAACTGCCGCTTGGGCATCTTTCTGACTCGTGTAAAAGTTATCCACGACCAGCCTGTCTATTGGTTTCTCGTCTAAGAAAGAACACTGTACATTGAACAATGAGAATATTGATATACAGCCAAATATTATATATTTATTCATGATAATACAATTTAATTATTACTTAATATCAAGTTTTATACCAAACATAAATGTACGAGATTGTGGATAGCCACCGAAATCTTCGCCCGCTTCAAGCGTAGAGGCACCTCTATAACTAACTTCAGGGTCATATCCCCGATATTTTGTCCATGTTAATAAATTTTGTCCAGTCACATACAGACGCAAACCTTGGATATGCTTTAAGTTTATTTTAGGAAAGCTATAAGATAGTGATAACGTTTTCAATTTCAGATAAGAGCCATCTTCTATAAATCGATCACTTACCAATAAGGCTCTATTTGTTGTTGCCTTTGGGTATATGTTACTCGGATTTTCCGGTGTCCAACGATTTACCATGTCCGCATAAGCATTTTGCCCACCTGTTGGATTCTCCAATTCCATGGCATTATAATTAAGAATCTTATTTCCATAGGAATATTGTAAGAACACATTAAGTTCGAAGCCCTTATAAGCAAACGTATTTGTTAATCCTCCGAAAAATTTAGGATTAGCGTCTCCCAATATTTCCCTGTCATTAGCGGCATCTACCTTTCCATCACCATTTAAATCCTTATATCTACGCAAACCAACACCAATAGGTGAAGCAGATGAAGTTTGTTGCTTACATTCTTCCTCATTTTGAAAAATACCATCAAAACGATATCCATAGAAAACACCAATGGGCTCACCTACAATCAAGCGACGTACAGAGCCTGTTTTTAAATGCCCATCGCCTTCTGCCATTTCCTTATACTCTTCTCCGCCTAATTCAAGAACTTTATTCCGATTGAAGGCGATGTTAAAAGCGGTTGTCCAACTGAATGCCCCTGTCAAATTATCACTTTCTATTGATAATTCATATCCTTGATTTTCTATGCTACCTATATTCTTCAACATGGTTTGATATCCAGATGTAGCAGGAACTGCAACACTATACAGCAGGTCTGTTGTTTTCTTCTTATAATAGTCTGTTGTGATGCGTAATCTATTATTGAACAAGCCTAAATCTAAACCAATATCAAATTGTCCGGTGCGCTCCCACTTTAAGTCAGGATTAGGAATTTTGTTTGGGAAAAATCCTGATACGAGTTGATTCCCTAAGATCCAATTACTAGTACCTAAAGTTGCCAATGATTCATATACACCGATCTCCGTATTACCTGTAAAACCATAACTGGCTCTTAACTTTAAATTCGAAATGACTTCTTTTACAGGCTCCATAAAAGCCTCTTCCGATATTCGCCACCCAGCAGAAGCGGAAGGGAAGAAACCATATTTGTTGTTTGTCCCAAAACGAGAAGAGCCGTCAACACGGGCATTCACGGAAAATAGATACTTATGTTTCAGCGTATAATTAATACGAGCTAAATACGACATCAAACTCCATTGAGTAGCGTTGGATTCCGGTTTGTTATAAACAGAACCAGCTCCCAGATTATTATAAAGCATTACATCATTCACGAAATTTGAGGAGGATCCCATTACATATTCCGCATTATTTTTTTGCATCGTAAAACCACCCAACAAGCTTAAGTCGTGCTCCTCTGCAAATGTTTTATTCCAAGTCAGTGTATTTTCGTTCAGCCAATTTATACTTTTATTTACACCTACATAAGCCGAGGCAACTCCTCCAGACTGATAAATATTGGACGGGGTATATCTGTTTGTCTTATGATACATCACATCCGCTCCCAATGATACTTTCAGTTTTAAATCCGGAATGATCTCCCATTGTGCATAAATATCTCCAAGCAAACGTGAAGTCGCATTATTAAATTTCCGTTCTTTTGCTGTCGCTACCGGATTTGGAACTAATATTCCAGGAACATTAATTTGAGTGTATGCACCTGTCAACTCATCTTCATATACAGGCTGTATAGGATTCATTCTTAATGCACCAGAAATAGTTCCGTCTTCTCCTCCAGTATCAGTTGCTACGGAATTACTAATCGTATGGCTGGCGGTCATGTGTGTTCCCACACTAAAATTCTTGAATATTTTACGATCCAAATTCAAGCGTATGGAGTAACGCTTGAAATCAGAGTTGATAACAATTCCCTTCTGATCTGAGTAATTGCCTGATATCGCATATTGTGTCTTCTCGTCACCACCCGAAAAACTTAATTGATATGTTTGCGTACTTCCTCCACGAAAGATCTCGTCTTGCCAATCCGTCCCATTACCGATCTTTGCGATCTCAGATAAAGCCGTAGCATCATAATAGGGTTTCAATCCATCATTTGCATAAGCCTCATTCACTAATTTCGCATAATCTTGCGCATTCATGACATCTATCTTTTTGGATACGTTTGATATTCCAAAACTTGCCTCAAAAGAGATAATATCCCGTCCCTTTTTACCGCTTTTTGTTGTGATCAATACGACACCATTCGCCGCACGTGCTCCATAGATCGCCGTGGCGGCGGCATCTTTCAAGATCTCTATAGACTCAATATCTGATGGATTCACTGTAGACAAACCACTCATCTGTGTCTTACCACCCGTATTACCGAAACCACTACCACTATAAACAGGGAAACCATCGATAACATATAGAGGCTCGTTTCCACCTTGCAAAGAACTACTGCCACGTACCCGAATAGAGGCTACGGCTCCCGGCATACCAGAGGTTTGGATTACTTGCACACCAGAGGCTCGACCGACTAAACCTTGATCGATAGAAGTCATGGGCGTTTGCTGTAATTCAGCTGTTTTAACAGAAGATACAGCACCCGTTAAATCACTCTTCTTCACAGAACCATAGCCAATGACAACAACCTCATCAATATTTTGGGTATCCTCAGTCAGTTGGATTTTAAGGGAACGTTGCTTGCCTATTTTTACTTCTTTAGTCATGTAACCGATATAAGATATCAGAAGTATATCCTTTTCCGACGCATCTAAACTGAAATGCCCATTCATATCGGATATGCTACCTATAGAGGAACCTTTTACGATAACATTTGCACCAATGATGGGTACATTCGCTTGATCGGTAATGATACCTGTAATTTTACCATCTTGTTGGACCATCCGAGGCTGTTCATTTTTCTTGTAGATTATGATATGTTTATCATCGATTGTATAAGACAAACCTTGTTTACCAAGAATGCCATGCAATACTTGGTTGATACTTTGCTTATTAGCCTTCACAGAGATCTTCTCATTAAGATTAATCTCATCATTCTTATACCAAAAAGAGTATTCACTTTGGTGCTTGATCTCTTCAAGCGCCTCCGAGATAGTAACATTGTGCAGATTCAATGATATTTCCGCTACTTGAGAGTAACCCGTTTTCGCGGATGCGCAAAATAAGCTGAGCATACATAGTACAACAGATAGTCTCATGATGTTATATGTTTTTTTTAGGTTAACATTAGGCATATAATGCCTTGTGTGTGAAATAAATTTCATACTTTTGCAATGATTTAAAGTTTTTAATTGTGTTGCGATAATTAAGACTTGAGTCTTTAGAAACGGAAGATGTTGGTAGCATTTTCCGTTTTGTTTTTCTCTATTCCCTCTTTTTTCTATTTCATAGGCATATCGATTTAACGTTTATAACTCATTTGATTTACTTTTTCGAGATCGTGATTTGATCCCCTTCTATCTCATACTTTATAAGTCGATTAGCGGTCATGACCCGGAGGATTTGGTCTATGTTCTCTCCCCGTACGAAATCACCGGTAAAAGCTGCGTTCCTCAAATCATTCCCGAGGATCTGTATCCTTACGTTGAAACTCCTTTCCAGTTGCTTAGCGATTTTCTCTAGTGGATAGTTGGTGAAATAGAATTTACCACAAATCCACGAAGTATAACTTTGTAATCTCACTTCTCTCTTGATAAAGCGATGTGAGGCTTTCATATATTTTATTTGCTGTCCCGGCATTATCTGGATGAGATTTTTAGTGTCAAGTCCGACACCGACTTTCCCTTCCGCTAAAGTCACCTCTATATTATCATCGTCATCATAGGCCTTCACATTAAACTTCGTTCCTAATACTTTCACCTTAACATTTTCAGCGCTAACGATAAAGGGATGCTCCTTGTCGTGCGATACCTCGAAGAATGCCTCACCGTTCACCTTTACCTCCCTCTGCCCGGAGACGAAAGCTGTCGGATAACTCAATGTCGTACCGGCGTTGAGGATCACTTTCGTGCCGTCAGACAGGACTACGGAGGATCGCATTCCCATCGGATTCACCATCTCTACCATTTGGCTGTTCAGTTTCTTGTAGCCTTCGTGGAAAGAGATATAATTGGAGATGCTGAACAAAAGCGTGACGGAGGCGGCGACCGCAGATATTCTCAACCAAAACCTTCTGCGCAAGCTGCGTTCGATACGGTTGTTGACCTCTAGGAAGATATCTTCCCTCATTGCGTCACCCATTTGCTTTATGATCTCTTTTCTTGTCTCCATATTTCGTCTTTCTTATAATAAGGAGTAAGGATCGGTGAAATTCGTTTAAAGAGAAAGACATTTTTTTTAAAATGTTTGAAATATGTCCTAGATGCATAAAACATCCAAATAATTGTCGTGTAGAAAGTCATTTTCACCTAGTATTACTCCCTTCTGTGTAGAATATATACTTTAAGTGCTATAGGATATATACTTCAAGTGCTTTGGAATATATACTTCATTGGCTAATTTGATTTTATTGGAAAATGGATATTAATATGAAAACAAACGAAATATCAGGAAAATCCGATTTCAACCGTTTTATTAACTTCTCCACCGCAATCTTCATTTGCACTCGGACCGTACTCTCTTGGATGGATAGGATTTTAGCGACCTCCTTGGTACTTAATCCTTCCTCACGGATCATCAAGAATATTAGGCGACATTTTTCGGGAAGCTCATCAATTGCTAGATTAAGAAGTTCCCGCATTTCTTGCGATTCCAACATACCCTCAGGAGTAGCTTCTTCCTCTGGTTCAAATGAGCATAACTGATCCATCTGGATTTTATTGACACTATTGCTTCTTGAAATATGACGAAGCGCTTCGTTGCGTACCGTTATATACAAGTAAGTATCTATATTGTCTATCTCTTTTAAGCGTGCTTTTGATTTCCAAATGGAAAAGAACACGTCGGACACGACCTCCTTGCAAGCCTCTTTCTCTCCAAGGCAATAATACGCAAAACGGAATACCTGATCGTAATACAAATTATAAAAGCGCTCAAATGCCCCTCTGCCGTCTGAAGAAACAGAGGATAACAAGTTCATAATATTTTGTTTAGATACTTTCATGCCCTTTTATACTTAGAGAAAAAGCGGGTTGTCGCCTACACTTCGTAAGGTATCGCCAGAGACCTATGCACACGTAGACAAGCAACCCGCAGATATAGCGAGGGCTTGTGCCTTGTGTGCTGTTAAAACTGGCGATTTCAACGAAGTAAGGCACTACCAAAATTTTCACGATACAAATATAAGGTTTTTATCACATTTAAATCTCTTTAAAGCGTACTATTGATTTCTGTGAGATCATTATCTTTGTACGAAACATATCGGTGAAATTATGGACGAGAAAGTGCTCGAGAAATTGAAAATCTTGGCCGAGTCGGCAAAATATGACGTATCCTGCGCTTCCAGCGGAACCTCCCGTTCGCATAAGAGCGGGGCTATAGGAAGTGCCGCGGGATGGGGCATTTGCCATAGTTTCGCTGAGGACGGACGGTGCATCTCGCTTTTAAAGATCATGCTGACGAATTATTGTATGTATGATTGCGCCTACTGCATCAACCGGCGAAGTAATGATTTGCCGAGGGCTACACTCTCCGTTACCGAGTTGGTGAATCTTACGATCGAGTTTTACCGGCGTAATTACATTGAAGGATTGTTTTTAAGTTCCGGCGTGGTCCGAAACCCGGATTACACGATGGAACGGTTGGTGAGAGCCATCAAGGATTTGCGTCTCGTACATCACTTCAATGGATACATACATATGAAGAGTATCCCCGGAGCCAGCCAAGAATTGGTAAATGAGGCTGGGCTTTACGCCGATCGTTTAAGCGTGAATATAGAGATCCCGAATGAGGCGAGCTTGCAGACTTTAGCTCCGGAAAAGGATTTTAAAAGCGTATTTGCCCCTATGCGTTATATCCAACAAGGCGTATTACAAAGCGCCGAGGAACGCAAGCGTTTCCGGTATGCCCCACGATTCGCTCCCGCCGGGCAAAGCACGCAGATGATCGTTGGCGCTACGGCGGATACCGACAAGGATATACTTCGTCTATCATCGGCCTTATATCAGAGACCTACGATGAAGCGTGTTTACTATTCGGGATTCATTCCGGTAAATGCGTATGATAACCGTCTTCCGGCACTTACCACGCCTCCGCTGGTCCGTGAGAATCGTTTATATCAAGCGGATTGGTTATTGCGTTTTTATCAATTCAAGGTAGATGAGATTGTCAATGACGCATATCCGGATCTGGATCTAGACGTGGACCCGAAGTTGGCTTGGGCCCTGCGGCATCCGGAAGTCTTTCCAGTAGATATCAATAAAGCGGATTACGAGATGCTTCTTCGAGTTCCGGGAATTGGCGTGAAATCGGCAAAGATCATAATCGTTTCCCGGCGTTACGCTAATCTCGGTTCAGAGCAGTTGAAGAAAATAGGAGTGGTCATGAAAAAGGCTAGCTATTTTATTACTTGCCGGGAACTCCCGACGCAGACCGTGAATGAGGTCAGCCCTGAAACCGTCCGGCAACTATTGACGAGAAAGAGCGGAAAGAAAGTAGACGATCGGCAGCTTATACTGCCTTTTATAGATTAACGCCTGTTTTATAAGAAGGATTGATAATGATTATATTTGTTTACGACAAGACTTTTGAGGGATTGCTTACCGCCGTATTCGATGCCTATTCCCGCCGGACTTTTCCGGATTTGTTATTAGCCGAGGGCGAGCCATTTCCATTGTTCTATGACGAGGCGATCCGGATTTATACGGACGACCGGAAAGCAGAACGGGTATGGAAAGGGCTTGAGAAGAAAATCTCCAAGTCTTCTCTTTCCGGGTTGACGGTAACTTGGTTGTCGGAATTACCGGAAGTAGACCTGTTGTTATTCAGATATATCCGCAAAGCGATCGATGCTCCAGCTACGATTGAGTTCAATCTTGGTGACCCGGACATATTGGAAACGGCCAAGATCTGGAAGAAAGTAAACAACGAACGCTTGCGAGTGATGCAATTCTTTCGTTTCCAAAAAGCGGCGGATGGAACTTACTTTGCCGCCATCGCACCTATATATAACGTATTACCTTTGGTATTACCTTATGCGCAAGACCGTTTCGCTGATCAGCAATGGCTCATTTACGACTTAAAAAGAGAGTATGGATATTATTATGATCTTAACGATACGATAGAAGTCCGTTTCGAAGAGAAAGATTCACACTTATTGACCGGATTGCTCAGTGAGGATATCATGGATAAGGATGAGAAACTTTTTCAAAGTATGTGGAAAGAGTATTTTAAGTCTATCGCTATCAAGGAGCGTTTAAACCCACGGCTTCATCGCCAACATATGCCGGCTCGTTTTTGGAAATATATGCCGGAGAAGAGATAATAGTATAATTGCTATTAATCAGCCAATTACAGTTTTTGTTAATTTCATTATCGAAAAACTAAAGTTTTTTCAGCAGGAAACTAGAGTTTCTCCATTGGAAAACTTTTGTTTCATCTAAGGAAAACTAAAATTTCGTGCTATAGAAAAAAATGTTTCTCTCATATAAAACCAGCCTGTTATTTAACGAAAAAGGGATGAGCTTAATATCAAGTCCATCCCTTCTTATTACAATCAACACGTTTCTCTTATAGCTCACGAATCCAGATATTACGGAAGCTGATCGGCTCGCTAGGATCGCCATGGCTCTGTAGGATGATAGGGCCTGCGCCATGTTTCTTCACTTGTGGGAAACCGATCCACTCTGTCGTACCCAATATCGTCGTATGGTTCTGCAAAACCACGCCGTTCTGGATAACCGTTACGGTTGGATGCGTGCGATAAGAACCATCTTCCTTGAAAGTGGGGGCGGTATAAATGATATCGTACACGTTCCATTCGCCCGGTTTACGCATGGCGTTGGCCAAAGGAATGGATTGTTTGTAGATACTACCCGTCTGGCCGTTCACGTAAGTCGGGTTATTGTAGCAGTCTAACACTTGAACCTCATACATCCCTTGCAGGAAAATACCGCTGTTACCTCTCGACTGGCTCTCTCCAGTGATATTCGTCGGGACCTGCCACTCGATGTGCATCTGGAAATCGTTGAATTTCTGTTTGGTCTGGATATCACCTTTCTTCTTGTTTACGGTAAAAACGCCATCATGTACATCCCATTCGGCCGCACCGCCTTTTACGCTCTCCCAAGCGGAAAGATCCTTGCCGTCAAACAAAACGATAGCGTCGGAAGGAGCCGTGAAACCTCCACCTTTTAAGTCTGTACCCGGAGTGACAACGGGAGGAACCGGTTCGTAAAACTCGGACATCTCATGCGTGATACCGGCATAACCTGTAGGCATCTTGAACTCTTTTTTCTTGTCTTGAGCAACAACGGTAACGCAACCCGCTAAAGCGAAAGCCGCAACTGTAAGCAATCTTTTGTTCATGGTCTAAAATGATTTATTAGTTAGTTAACATTTCTTGCTGCAAATATACCGTTTTTTGCCGAAACAGATAACGATTTGTCAGAAATCTTATTGATTATGATCAAATAATCTTTTCTCGGCCAACTGCTCAAACTTGGTGTTCGGACGACCGTAATTGCAATACGGATAAATACTTATACCGCCTCTCGGTGTGAATATACCAGTAACTTCGATATATTTCGGATCCATTAATTTTATCAAGTCCTTCATGATAATATTCACGCAATCCTCATGAAACGCCCCATGGTTGCGGAAGCTGAATAAGTAAAGCTTCAAGCTCTTGCTCTCTACCATTTTCACGTCGGGGATATAATCGATATGAATCGTAGCGAAATCCGGTTGTCCGGTAATCGGGCAGAGACTGGTGAATTCCGGGCAATTAAACCGTACCCAATAATCATTTCCTTGATGCTTGTTCGTAAAAGCCTCCAATACCTCCGGAGCGTAATCCTGTTTATATACGGTAGAGCCACCTAATAAATGCAACTCTCCTTCTTGTTTTCTCTCGTCCATTTCTTTCATTTACTTTTGATTCTCTTCTTTCCTTTTCAGATATTTCTCCAATCCGTCCTTACGAAGTTTGCAAGCCGGACAATGCCCACATCCCTCAGCCATAACACCGTTATAGCAAGTCAGCGTCTGCGTACGTACTAGATCAAAGACGCCCAGCTCGTCCGACAATTCCCAGACTTCGCTCTTATCCCGGTCCATAAGTGGGGTATGAATTACGAATTGCTCATCCATCGCCAGATTTAATGTTACGTTAAGAGAACGCACGAACGTATCCCGGCAATCCGGATAACCACTATAATCAGCCTCGGAGACACCCGTTACCAAATGATAAATCCCCTTACCACGGGCTAAGATAGCGGCGAAAGTAAGGAATACCATATTACGGCCGGGCACAAACGTATTCGGATAGCTATCCTCCGGCTTCTCTTGATCCATCTCTATGCTCGCATTCGTAAGCGAGCAATTGGGATCTAACTGGCTGATAAGCGATACGTCCAATAACTGAAAAGGTACGTCCGCATCCGCGGCGATCTTTCGAGCGACCTCTATTTCCAAGGAATGTTTCTGTCCGTATGTGAAGCATACGGCCTCTACACGTGAAAAATGCTTCTTCGCCCAGAAAAGGCAAGTCGTGGAATCTTGTCCACCCGAGAAGCATACCAAAGCGGCATCTTGTTGTTTCATATCTTTCTTGTTTTTAATACGTGGTTTAGCAAGCACACGGAAAAGACATCTTTTCAGCCACAAAGATACGCTTTTTTTTAATTCTTTCGAGCGGCGATAAGCAACATCATCGGACGGCGAAGTTCGTCTCGCATCCCGGGAACCGTATCCAGCATCGATTCGTCCGGTTGAGGCTCCACCAGATGGGTGATACAGAAACCCGCCTTGATCAATCCGTTCACGTAAGTCGTAAGTGTCTTATGATATTTGGTTACATCCTCTCCCAAAAAACGAGCATGCCGGATTCCCTCTTGAAAATAATGATCCACCGGCCAATGCGCAGGTTTCCCTTCCGAATCGTAAATCCAATCTTGATTGCCATAAGCAGTAAAAACGGGATGTTCCACAGAGAAGACAAAGACACCCTCTTGCGTTAAACATTTATATACCTCTGTACAAACCGTATCGAACGACTCGAGATAATGGAATGTCAAGGAGCTGATCACGATGTCAAAAGAATTTGGAGCAAAATCAAAATCCTCGATTGCTATTCTTTTATATTCGATCAACGGGGAGGGATTTATCTCCCGTGCCTTGTCTAACATCTTCCCAGAAAGGTCAATGCCTAAAGCGAAGGTCGCCCCTCGCTCTATGGCATATCGACAATGCCAGCCAAAACCACACCCTAAATCCAATACACGCTTTCCGTTAAAATCAGGCAACATCTTCTTTAGCTCATGCCATTCTCCTGCTCCTCTCAGCCCTTGTACAGAGCGAGACATCTGACTGTATTGACCGAAAAAGCGTTCATCATCATACTTATTTTCTTTCATATTATATATTGTAGGGATATCTTGGCCAAAGATACTTATTTTTCGTAGATACCGACATGATTTCCTTCGCTATCTTCTAAAACGGCGAAGTATCCTTTATTTTCCGCTTCAATCTTTGTCTTGGGTATAATAATTTTACCCCCTTTATCCAATACTTTAGATAAAGTGTCCTCGATATCTTGGCTATTAAAATGGATTAAGATACCATCCGGCGAAGGTTGATAACTAGGAGCGTAGAACAAAGCCCCAACCGCTTCTCCTTGCTCGATAAAACAGGCCATCTTCTCTGTCTCACATTCGGAAACCGATAATTTTAGTCCCAAAATAGTTTCATAGAAATCGATCGCTCGATAAAAGTCTACAGTTGGAATCTCGAAAAAAGCAATTAAATTGTTCATTTTGTTTTCTTTTTATAGTTACTGTTAATGTCCTCGCGAAGACATCACAAAAGTAGAGCGTATCGTATCTATAGGATAGAAGAAAAAGGACATCTTGATCACTCCGAGAAATAATCAGAATAAGGAGCGCATAAGGAAAGATACTCCGTGGGTGTATAGCCGGAAAACAGCTTAAACTCTTTTATCATATGTGACTGATCTGAAAACCCACATTCATAAGCTAATTGAGCGAATGAAATGGATGGATTCTGTTGTACCTTAAATAAAGCCCGTTGCATCCTAACGATACGAAGAAACTCTTTGGGCGTAGCTCCTACATAATCTAAGAAAATGCGGTTGAACTGTTTAGAACTCAGGCATGCGGTTTCAGATAACTCAGAAATATTAGTTTTCGCTTGTTCATTTATTTGATGGAGGACTGCGGATATTCGCTTTAAATTATATTCATAGCCTTCAAACCTATAAAGACGGTGAATCAAAAACTGCTCGATCAAGCGGATGCAAGTTTCATGATCATCAGCCTCTATCACTTTTCTGGATAATATTGATAATTCCAAATCTTCTATAGCATCCACCGCTATAAGTTCTCCATAAAAGAACTTAAGGGGAAGTTGAAGGATGGCTCTTGCCGCGTACGGCTGAAAAACAACCGTGATCATTTCAATCTTTCCGGCTGACATCACATCTGAAAAGTTGAGGCATTGCCCACAGATGAACGCTTGAGGCTGCGATTCTTTTTTTCCTACTAATAAAAGCCTTTTACCCCTATGAAATACTAATTGTATGCAGCCCGTTGGTAAAGTCCGTTCAGATACAGAAACATCCGCGCCATCTTCCAGTATCCAATAATATCTCACATAAGGAGTTAATATATGAATAGGCTTTATTATTTTAAATGACTGCATCTTATAGAATTTAATTTATCGGGGCAAAGGTAAATAACCCCTAATCAATTCTATAGTAAAAAAGAGACATTTCATATTAATACTGCGACATTAAGCTTCAATCAACTATTTTTGGGTATATTCAAAACTGTAGTATTCTTGATTTCATTAAGTACAAAAGAGCTTTGCATCTTCACGATGCCATGAACCTTGGTTAATTTCTCGAACACAAATTGATTATAGGCATCTAAATCCTTAAGAACCACTTTGACAAAGAAATCATAAATACCTCCCGTCGAGTAACATTCCATTATTTCATCGATATTCCGTATTTCTTCTTTGAAGCGTTCGATATGCTCATCATCGTGTACAGCTAAAGATACATTACAGAAAATGATCAAGGGTAATCCTATTTTTTTATTGTCGACCAATGCCACATATCCTTTTATATATCCTTCGTTTTCTAAACGTTTGATTCGTTCGTAAATAGGAGTCTTGGAGATATGAAGTTTCTCAGAAAGCTCTTTTGCATTGATCTTCGCGTCCTTTTGCAAAGAATGAAGAATTTCAATATCTGTCTCATCAAGTAGTGCCATAGTTTTTTTTCCTGTTTTATTTGATTTAATATCCCCGAATTAGAATTATAGAATGCAAAACAGGACAAAAATAGGAAAATTATCGTATTTAAGATTGACATATAGGAAAACAATCTTCTTTAAATAACTTTGCAGCAAATAAAAATCTAATTCTAACACAATTATGTTTAAAAGTAAAGATCTTCTGTATCATAGTATCGCCATATTGACAGTCATTATATGGGGAACAACGTTTGTCTCCACAAAAATACTGATTAATACAGGATTATCACCGGTTGAGATATTGTTATACCGTTTCGTGCTTGCGTATTTTTGTATTTTGACTATAGCGCATCGACGGTTGTGGGCTAATTGCGTAAAAGATGAATTCTTATTGTTCTTGTCTGGATTATGTGGTGGTTCCCTATACTTCATAGCGGAGAATACGGCACTGGGCATCACATTGGCTTCCAACGTTTCATTATTGATCTGTACAGCACCGATCATTACAACGGTATTGTCTCACCTATTTTATAAAGAATCTCTTAGGAAAGGACTGTTATATGGATCTTTAGTTGCCTTATTTGGAGTCGGATTAGTTGTTTTCAACGGCAGTGTTCTTTTAAAAGTAAATCCACTTGGTGATTTTCTCACTTTAGTTGCCGCTACGATGTGGGCTTTTTACTGCCTTATCCTAAAGCGTTTGAGTCGTTCTTATCCCACCTTGTTTATTACACGAAAAGTATTTTTTTATGGGATACTTTCTCTTTTCTTCTATTTTGTGATCTACCCTTTAAATATCAAACTAGAGTTATTGAAACTGCCAGTCGTATATTTAAATATATTATTTCTGGGTGTCATCGCCTCAATGCTTTGTTATATCATGTGGAATACGGCAGTCAGAGCCCTCGGAGCATCAAAAACAGCCAATTATATTTACATTGTCCCTCTGGGCACCTTGATAACTTCTGCGATTTTTCTATCAGAAACTATTACGATAGCTTCTGGTATTGGCGCTTTAGCCATTATTAGTGGAGTTTATATCGCAGAGAGGTAAAAATAAAGAAGGGTTACTCATATGAGTAACCCTTTGATTTTCAGTGGTGCCACCAGGAATCGAACCGGGGACACAAGGATTTTCAGTCCTTTGCTCTACCAACTGAGCTATGGCACCATCATGTCGTTTTGTATATCGTTGTTTCGATTACGGGTGCAAAGGTAGGTATTATTTTTAATCCAGCAAATGTTTTGAAAGAAAAATTCACAGGACAGTAAATTATCTATTTTTCCTGCAAAAAAATCCACTTTTCTCTTGCAGGTTCAAAAACAATGTGTACCTTTGCACCCGTAATCGAGACAACGATACAACAAAACAAAAAAAACGGGATGTAGCACAGTTGGCTAGCGCGCCACGTTCGGGACGTGGAGGTCGGAAGTTCGAGTCTTCTCATCCCGACTCATCAAAAAGGCAAGAATCTTGAAAGAGATCTTGCCTTTCTTTTTTCAATCCTATTAATATCTAATGAATAACAAAAGGTATCAACATATATTGTTCGATCTGGACGGTACATTAACCGATCCTATGATTGGTATTACCAGTTCTGTAAAGTACGCCCTCTCCTATTTCAATATAGAAGTAGAAGATTTACGATCTTTATGCCCTTTCATCGGGCCACCATTAAAAACATCCTTTAAGGACTTCTATCAGTTTACGGATGAGCAAGCAGATGTAGCCATTGCTAAATACCGGGAATATTTTTCAAAACAAGGTATTTTCGAGAATACCCTGTATCAAGGTATTGAAGAATTACTCCGTTTGCTTACCGAAAACGAAATGAAAATCTACTTAGCCACCTCAAAGCCGCAACCCTTCGCTCAACAAATTCTAGAATATTTCCACTTAGAATCTTATTTTGCATTTGTTGGAGGAAGCACATTCGACGGAAGCCGTTCCGAAAAAGCGGATGTAATACAATATGTATTAGACAGCACCGATATAAAAACACGGTCTGACGTAGTCATGATCGGTGATCGTAAATATGATATAGAAGGGGCCAAAGCGAATAACATAGATTCAATAGGAGTCCTTTACGGCTACGGGGATGAAGAAGAACTAGCGAATGCCGGAGCAAACAAAATCGTTACTGATATAAAAGAACTATCATCTTTCCTTCTAACAGGGAATATCCCCATATAGAAAGCTTAAGCAGATCTATAAATCACATTAAAAATAAACATCAGCAATAAAGAGAATGAAATATTTGGAAAGCTCGGCTTCAACCGGGCTACCAATTTTTCTATAGCGATCTTCATCTGTACACGAACCGTACTCTCTTGAACCGATAATATTTCCGCGATCTCCTTCGTTTTCAATCCCTCCTCACGAGACATCAAAAACACAAGACGGCATTTCTCAGGAAGTTCGTCAATCGCTTTATCAAGCATCTCTCTCATCTCTTTTAACTCCAAATGCTCCTCCGGAGAACCCTCATCTTCCTCTTCCATTAATGGCAACAACTCATTTAAAGAAACCCTATTCAAGTCTTTATTCCTTGCTTGAAAACGAAAAGACTCGTTACGTACGGAAATATATAAATAGGTATCTATATTATCAATATCCTTTAATCGTTTCCGAGATTGCCAGACCGAGAAAAAAACATCTGTCACAACTTCACGGCATGCCTCCTTCTCGCCTAAACAATAATAAGCGAAGCGAAAAACCTGATCATAATATAAATTATAAAAACGTTCGAAAGCTCCCCTGTTATCTACCGACACAGATTCAAGCAACCCTTTGATATCTCGCACAAAAACTCCCACTCCTTTTTCTTTGATTTGGCAAACATACTAAATATAATCTAAATGCCTTTTTAAAAAGCAGACTATTTTTTCTCATATTTTACTTGCATATTCAAATTATTAAACTACTTTTGCACCCGCAATACGGAAGTAGCTCAGTCGGTAGAGCACTGGTCTCCAAAACCAGGTGTCGGGAGTTCGAGCCTCTCCTTCCGTGCGTGAGCGGCAACACAATGAATATGTGTTGCCGCTTTTTTATTATTCACCCTCTCTTCCCATTGCGATAAAAAAGCGTAAATAAGACAACATTTTTCGTTAAAGACACTATTTTTTCTTTCAATATATAAAGGAATATACTACTTTTATTGCCGATTTTAAATCTAATTGAGACTTAGTGTAAATCGTATACCATAGAAACAGATGACAACTAACAAATTTTCAAATCGATACTCGTCTGAGAGGAAAAAGTATTTTTTCAAAAGTAAGGCGTTTATCCTGTGCCTCGGATTATTTTTGGGAGCTGGGATTATGATCGCCCTTTATAAAACATCTGTATATTTCTCGACAGATGAATCTTGTATGATGTGCCACGTGCATCCTCACGTAGAAAACAGTTGGAAACTTTCCAAGCATGTAAATAATGGAAGTGGCGTTAAGACACATTGCGTAGCTTGTCACCTCCCACCCCAAACAAATACTTGGAAACATTATAGCGCAAAGGCTAAATTGGGTATGAAAGATGTTTGGTCATACTTGACTAAAGACAGTGCGGATTTCAATTGGGAAACTAAGTCCGAGTTGGAACACGCCGTTAAATATATCCCCAATGAATCTTGTAAGGAGTGCCATCAGAACTTATTCCCCGAAGGAATTACCGATGATGGTGTAACGGCACATTTATATTATGATGAGAATGAGAAAAAGCTAGATCTACAATGTATTAGTTGCCATTTGGATGCAGGACATTACAATCCGAACTACAATCACTCCAAGATGGTTGGCATACCGGGACAAAACACACCCGGGGCAACCTCGATAGATACCATCCTGTTTTTTAAGGAACCAACTACAGTTACCTCTTTCACCGACTATGTAGAACAAATTCCCGGAACAATGGTCTCATTCAAGATGATTGCTATCCCCGGAGGTTCATTCAAAATGGGTAGTGAGGAAAAAGAGGCATTTCATAAAGCAGATGAGTCGCCTGTACACAACGTAACTGTCAGTCCGTTTTTCATGGCTGAGGTCGAGGTGACTTGGGATCAATACTGGGCTTTCTATGGGAATACGATGAGTGAGGGCCGTACCCCGCCAGAGACCGTGTACGCAAATAACAGTAATCCGAATGTCGATGCCATCTCCGGTCCGACACCTCCGTTCGGTTTCCCGGATCAAGGCTGGGGTGGCGGAGATCGCCCGGCTATTACAATGACTCATTATGCGGCCGAGACTTTCTGCCAATGGTTATCCAAGAAAACAGGAAAGACTTATCGTTTACCGACCGAGGCGGAATGGGAATATGCGGCACGTGGCGGCACGGAAACGCCTTATTTCTTTACGGGCAATCCAAAAGATTTCTCCGATCAAGGCTTCTGGCGTAAATTTTTCGACGCAAAGACTGATAGTATAGGTTCTTATGTGATTTATAGCAAGAACAGCAAAAATAAGACGCAAGAACCGGATTTGGTAAAAGCCAACCCTTTTGGGTTAAAGAATATGTTGGGTAATGTAATGGAATATTGTGCCGACAAGTATGATCCTGAAGCTTACGCTAAAAGCGGAAGTAGCGCCACAGATCCATTAGTTACTGAAGGTACAGAATGGGTAGTGAGAGGCGGTAATTACACCTCCGATGCGGCAGATCTTCGCTGCGCTTCCCGTGATTATACCAAACATGAAGCTTGGTTAAAAACCGATCCGCAACAACCGAAGAGTATCTGGTGGTACTCCGATATCAGAGGAATCGGTTTCCGTGTTGTATGTGAACCTAATAAATAGTGTCTAAAAAAAATAATATCATGAAAAAAGAGAACAGCATTAGCAGAAGATCATTTCTGAAAAGTTCAGCCCTAGCGGGTGCGCTTGGAGCAATTGGAACAGGTAGTACAGTTGGTGTATTAACTTCTTGTGGTGGAGGTGAAAGTGCGAACGCAATAAAGCCTTTGAAAGAACCCGGTACTTATTACGTGCCCGAATTACCAGATTTGGCGACTGATGGAAAAGAACTAAAAGCTGGTGTAATCGGTTGTGGCGGACGTGGTTCCGGAGCCGCTTTTAACTTCTTGAACGCTGCGAACGGCGTTACGATCGTGGCTTTAGGCGATACGTTCCAAGAACGTGTCGATGATTTGGCAAAGAAATTAAAAGATGAGAAAGGAATTGATGTACCGGCTGATAAACGTTTCGTCGGCTTGGATGCGTACAAACAAGTGATTGATAGCGGCGTAGATGTAGTGATCGTCGCCACTCCTCCCGTATTCCGTCCAGTTCATTTCCAATACGCCACAGAAAAGGGCAAACATTCCTTCTTAGAGAAACCTATCTGTGTTGATCCGGTTGGTTACCGTACCATTATGGCTACCGCGAAACAAGCTGCGGCAAAGAACTTATGTGTCGTAACCGGTACTCAACGCCATCACCAACGCAGTTATGTCGAGTCTTACAAGAAGATCATGGAAGGATTGATCGGTGAGATCACGGGCGGTACGGTTTACTGGAATCAGAATATGCTTTGGTATCGGGATCGTCAACCGGGATGGAACGATTGCGAATATATGATCAAGGACTGGGTAAACTGGAAATGGCTTTCCGGCGACCATATCGTAGAGCAACACGTACATAATATAGATGTATTCACTTGGTTCAGCGGATTGAAACCAGTCAAGGCTGTAGGTTTCGGTTCTCGCCACCGTCGTATCACTGGCGACCAATATGATAACTTCAGCGTTGATTTCACAATGGAAAATGGTATCCATATGCATAGTATGTGCCGCCAGATAGATGGTTGTGCAAATAATGTAAGCGAATTCATCCAAGGAACCAAGGGATCATGGAGCAGTGACACGATGGAGATCAAGGATTTGGCAGGAAACGTTATCTGGAAATATGATAGCGAGGCCGAAAAAGCGAACTTCAAGCAAACTGACCCGTATACATTAGAGCATGTAAACTGGATCAACTGCATCCGTGGTGGTAAACAAATCGAGCAAGCTTCTGAGACTGCTATCTCCAATATGGCCGCAATCATGGGTCGTGAGTCCGCTTACACGGGTACCGAGACCACTTGGGATGCCATGACTGCCTCTGCATTGGATTACACTCCGAAAGATTTGAACTTAGGAAAGATGGATATGAGCGGCTTCGTCGTTCCTGTTCCGGGTAAACCAATCGACAAGAAATAATCCAGACTGTTTATGACATTAAATAGAAGAAACTTTTTAAGAACCTCCTTATCCGGCGCTGCTTTAGCGGTAGGAAGTACGGCCTTGGCCTCCTGCTCTTCCAAGTCGGCAAACACTGCCAAAGGAGAAAAAGGGAGCGACAAGCCCGGCAAGGACCTTGAATTAAAGCTTTCTTTCCAAGAGGGAATCGCCCCGGGTGAAAGTTTGAACGAGAAACTTGATTTTATGGAGAAGTTGGGCGTTGTAGGTTTTGAGCCGGGTGGCGGAGGATTAGCCGGCCGGGTAAACGAGATCAAGCAGGCCTTAAACGGACGTAATATCAAAGTGAGTGCCATTTGCGCCGGCTTCAAAGGCTTTATTCTTTCTACCGATCCAGCCATCCGCAAGGAATGCATGGATACGATGAAAGAGATCATCGCCGCAGCCGGTGAATTAGGTTCTACGGGCGTGATTATCGTTCCTGCCTTTAATGGTCAAGTCCCCGCCTTGCCTCATACGATGGAGACACGGGATTTCCTTTGCGAGCAATTCAACGAGATGGGAACTTTCGCCGCCCAGCATGGGACTAGCGTCATCTTTGAACCTTTGAACCGAAAAGAGTGTTTTTATCTACGTCAAGTAGCCGACGCCGCCTCTTTATGCCGGGATATCAATAATCCGGGTGTACGTTGCATGGGCGACTTCTGGCATATGACATGGGAAGAGACCTCTGATATGGGAGCCTTTATCTCTGGTGGAGAGTATCTCCAACACGTACACGTGGCCAGCCGCAAACGTCGCAGCATGCCGGGTGAGGATGGAGATGCCGATAACTATATCAATGGCTTCAAGGGATTGAAAATGATTGGTTATAACAACTACGTAAGTTTCGAGTGCGGATGTCAGGGAGACCGTAACGTGGTAGTCCCCGCCGCCGTCAAGTTATTACGTGAACAATGGGAACAAGCTTGATAAGATGCCTTTAGTATACCCAAATATGCAATTGAGTGAGGTGGTGGAAGAACACCCCTCACTCATTCCCGTAATCAACCGGTTTGGGATTCGTCTCGGGCTTGGCGACAAATCGGTGAAGACGCTCTGTGAAGAACATTCGCTGGATACGGACTTTTTATTGACAGTGATCAATACCTTCCTCAACGAGGAGTATTTTCCGGAGAAGAAGTTACAAACTTTCCATACATCGCAGATCATTGATTACCTGACAAAGACGAACCAATACTATTTACGTTATCAGCTTCCCAATATAGAACGCCATCTAGGTTCCTTTATCTCGATGAGTACGCCCGGCAACCCTACTCTTGGATTGATAGGACGCTTCTTCTCCTCGTTCAAGGAAGAACTCATCGCCCGCATTGAGAAAGATGATAAGATATGGTTCCCCTACTGCATGTCGTTAAGTAAAAAGCTGGGAAAAGAACCGGCGGGAACGATCGATGGATTGCAAATCACCTCCGAGCAACGTACGGAAGATACCATCGAGGCCCTTTTAGCCGACTTAAAAAGTATCATGGTCAAGCATCTTTCGGGAGATTACGACGAGAATTTATGTTATGCCGTCCTCTTCTCCATCTGTAGTCTGGAGAAAGATATCAAACAACACAACCGGATCCGGTATCGAATCCTTACCCCCATGGTCTCGGCCATGGAAAAATTATGTATCTAACGATCTGAAATGCATCGAAACAAACAAATAGCGATCATACTGTCTGATACCCTAAGAAGTATTGGGCTGCAAAGCTTGCTGACCGACTACTTCCCCCCGGTAGAGGTTTGCTATTTTCCAAATTTCGAGATGCTTTCCTCCACAGGAAGCGACACCTACGATTACTATTTCACCGATTCAGATACCCTTGTGCTCAACGCAGATTTCTTCCTCCCGAGAAGAAACAAGACCGCCATCCTCATCGACAGCACCGAAGAACACGGGGCGCTCTCGTCTACGAACCGTATCACGTTACGTTCCTCCCAAGAGACCATTATCGAGCAATTGCAACAATTATTTACGAGCGACAGCTCCGGCAACACCACAACCGAAAACAACAAGGACCTATCCAGCCGTGAGGTAGACGTACTTCAACTGATCGTAAAAGGCATCACGAATAAAGAGATCGCCGATAAGCTGAACATCAGCTTGAACACCGTCCTTACCCATCGTAAGAACATCACCGCCAAGCTGGGCATCAAGACCGTATCCGGCCTCACCTTCTACGCCATCATGAACGGGATCATCTCCGGCGACGATATCGAACTATAGCGAAGCCAACAAACCAGCTTTCAAAATCACTACATCTAGTGATTGACCATCCTGTTTCTTTACCGTTTCTTCGCGATTGAAAAAATATACTAACAAAAGAAATTCGATGAAGAGACACTACTTAGGTATCATCGCCCTAGGTGCGTTGGGGCTGCAAAATGTATACGCCGAGGACATCAAGGCTAACGAGAACGACACGATAAAAACCTATAACATGGGTGAGGTAATCGTGACCTCATCCACGAAGGAGACAAATAACCTCCGCACGTTACCCGGTTCCGTATCGATCCTTTCCCCACAAATGATCTCCGGCAGGCAGATCGACGCATTAAAGGATATAAGTTCTTTCGTCCCGAACCTATACATGCCGGATTATGGGGCAAAACTAACCTCAGCCATCTATATCCGCGGTATCGGAGCCAGAAGTAGCGGACAATCCGTGGGTTTATATGTAGACAACGTGCCTTATCTGGATAAAAGCACCTTCGATTTCGAGCTGACCGATATCCAACGCATCGAGGTATTACGAGGGCCGCAAGGAACCTTGTATGGTCGTAACGCCATGGGGGGCATCGTAAATATCTATACCATCTCCCCGTTCGATTACCAAGGAAAGAAACTCTCCCTATCGGCCGGAAGCTACGGGCAATATAAAGTCAAGGCCTCTCATTATGCTAAGTTGAGCGAGACCATCGGATTTACCGCCGCTGCTTACTATGACCATAGCGACGGCTTCTACACCAATGCCTACGATGGGAAAAAGATCGATAAGGAAGACAATGTAGGCGGCCGATTCAAGTTAGAAGGTCGCTTCAATCCGAACTTCCGTGCCTCCTACTCCCTTTCCGTAGATTATACGGATCAAGGAGCGTTTCCATATGGTATGTTCATCGGAACCGGAAATACCGATCACAAGTATGTAAATCCTATCAATATTAACGATCCCAGCTCTTATAAACGGACTGTTATCGCCAATAACCTGTCCCTCGAATACCGAAATGAGCACGTGATACTGAGCAGCACCACCGGTCATCAATATTTCAAGGATGACATGAAGATGGATCAAGACTTCTCCCCTCTCTCGATCTTTACCCTCAACCAAAAGCAAAAGCAAAACGCTTTCAGCGAGGAATTGGCGATCAAGAGCAACACGAGAAATAATTACCAATGGTCCTTCGGACTCTACGGTTTCTACGATGATCTACATACGGACGGCCCGGTCGATTTCAAGGAAGATGGGATTAAGACCGTCCTCCAGCCCGTATTCGATCAATTGAAGAAAGATCACCCTAAGATGCCCTATCTAAAAATACTGGACGATCATCTTTATATTCCGGGTTCTTTCGACACCCCTTCTTACGGCCTTGCATTGTATCACCAATCCACTTATAACAACTTGTTCACGGAAGGTCTGTCAATTACCGCCGGTATCCGCTTGGATTACGAGAAGCAAAAGATGGATTACAATTCTGAGGCTAAGATGAGAATGGGTTTCGGCTTCGTAGAAAACGGACCGGTTATCGACATCGAGAAACTTTTCCCGATCCCAACCACCGTGATGGACGCCAGTGTCTCCCAAGATTTCTGGCAAGTACTTCCGAAAGTCTCTTTAAAGTACGAATGCTCGTCAAACACGTTCACCTATGTATCAGTAGCGAAAGGTTATAAGACCGGGGGCTACAACGTACAAATGTCGGCAGACGTGATGCAAAGCCAGATGCAATACGATATGATGAGCGCTTTCAAGGACATGATGCCGATCGAGGTCAAAGAACCTACCCCCATCGAGGAAGTAGCCTCCTACAAACCGGAGAAAAGCTGGAACTACGAGATCGGTATCCGTAGCGAGTTGCTATTCCAACGCCTAAGCGCAGAATTAACAGGTTTCTATATGGACATTCAAGACGTGCAGTTGACCAAGTTCGTGAACAGCGGCAACGGCCGTATCCTCACCAACGCCGGGAAAGCCAAAAGCTACGGTATAGAGGCCTCCTTGCGTGCCCGCATCATCGATGGGCTAACCGCCGACGTTAATTACGGTTTCACCCATGCTACGTTCCGGGATTACAACAATGGGAAAGAGGATTTCAAGAACAACTTCATCCCATATACCCCACGTCATACCTTCAACGTAGGACTGCAATACACCCGCCTGTTCCGTAACGCATGGATAGACCAATTCTCCGCCTCCACCCAATTCAGCGGTGTCGGAAAGATCTTCTGGACCGAGCGAAACGACATCTACCAGAAATTCTACGGAACGGTGAACGCAAAGGTAGGCGTACGCAAAGGTATCGTCAACGTAAACCTATGGAGCCGTAATATAACGAACACCCATTACTCGGCATTCTATTTCGAGTCGTTCGGAAATCCGTTTATCCAATTAGGTAAGCCCTTCCAGATCGGTGCGGAGGTGGCGATCGCCTTTTAAGCGCAAGCGTTCGATAGAAATAAAAAACGGGAGAGCCGGTTCTTACACCAACTCTCCCGATTACTTTATTCCGACTTTCCTATATTCGGTAACTTACTTCAAAAACTATAATCCTTCGATCTTCTCTTCCGGTAAACCGGTGCTCTGGGCAATCAAAGATTTAGATACCCCCGACTCTTTTAAATTCTTGGCGATAGCATATTTCTCTGATAGGCGACCTTTCTCCAGACCTTCCCTCAAGCCTTCCTCCAGGCCTTCCTTCATCCCATTCGCCTTTGCTTCCGCTATCGCTTTCTCTTTTGCTTCCTCTACTTCCTGCAAGAAAGTCTCTTCCGCAAGACGGTTAACATTGTAGCGATCCACGGCACGGTCATAGGCGAGACGATTCTCCGGAGAGAGATTCGCCACGGCGGCCAAACGAGATAGATGAGCGAACACCTGTTCTTTCAAGGCATCCGGCATTCGAATCCAATGTTCCATATTCTTTAACGCATAAAAAAGTCTTTCTAATAAAGTTTCGCACTCATCCAGTTCCTTCGTAAAATAAGGGAACTGCAAATAAATCTGCCGGAAATGAGGGTTCAGCGTCTCATGACTTTCTAGATCCAGAATTCCAGAATCCACACGGAAACGATCCGGTAAATCCGGCTCCTTGAAATTCATGAAAAAAACACCATACACCGTATGTAGCTTATAGATTGCGCCATACGACATCGAAGGTTCCCGCACCTCCAGCCCTTCCTCCCCGTCATCCGGTGAGTGTACTTCCACCGCTAGCGGGGCCTCAATCTGACGGCTCACCGCACGACACATATAATATAATGTTCGGTCCACGAAATTCAGATGCTTGCGGTTCTGCATCTCCACGATGATATATTCTCCCGTGGAGGTACGGCAATAGAGGTCGTAAATAATCCCCTTGTCACGTACATGCTCCGCATGATCCTCCTTGTCGAGAAACACCAGATCCTCAATCCGATGCTCACCCGCCAACAACTCGTTCAATAACGTGATCAAGAACGGCTTGCTAGCCGGCTGACCGAAAATAATCTTAAAACCAATATCCGTAAACGGATTCACGAACTTTCCCATAGCTAATTATTTTTAGTTAAACCTATTGTTTATTCTAGACCGCAAACATACGGAATTTTTATCAAAGAATAAAACGCAAGCATTCAATTCTTTTCAACATAAACCTATGGAGCCACAATATAACGAAATCGGGAGAGCCGGTTCTTACACCGACTCTCCCGATAATATTATTCTGACATCTCTGCCTTCGACAGTTTTCAGGAAAAAAACTATAACCGCTCGATCTTCTCTTCCGATAAACCGATGCATTGAACAATCAAAGATTTAGACACTCCCGCCTCTTTCAGGTTTCGAGCGATAGCATATTTCTCTGATAAACGGCCATTCTCCATACCTTCTACCATTGCTTTCTCTTGCGCTTCTTTTGCCTCCTGTAAGGAAGCATCTTCCGCAAGACATATCTACATTAATACAATCTACACCTATTCCCTCGTCCAAATGTCAGTTCCCAGAATAGGCTCATCCCCCCATCCTTTGCCTCTAAGATAACTGAAGGTTCCCGAGGGATCAGCATATGCCACTGCCCGGCAGGAATCTGTAGAACCATATTCCCAATGGCAGGCGACAACTCATAACGGCCGCACTCCACCCCCTTCTCATCATAGAAGATCTCCGTGACCGCCCCCCGCAAGATAGCGACCGTCTCAGACGTATTCGAATGACGATGGATATCCACTAACGATCCCGACTGCAAGGCGTTCAGCATCCGCTGGGAAGTATCCTCGGAACTATTCCGCAAATCCAAGTTCACACGCAAACGAGGGCTATCTGCCGTTTTAGCCAACAAATCATCCAATAATTCTTGATTAATCAACATAAGCTATACCGTTCTAAAAGGCCAGAGAGCCTTGAATACCAAATAAGTTGTATTGCTCTTACCAAACATCAAATTGATGCAATAAAATCCAGCTATTACCATCCACTCAGGGAAATATAACACATGCTTGGCTCTGCCTTCCGCCTTTTCAACCTTAATGAGGTTATTGATGTCCAGCAGCTCGGGATTCTTGATGATATGAATTGTATTATCAACCTCTTTATCAACCCAATCTACCATGGCTTTAACAGCACCACTCATCTCTAGCACCTCAAATTTACCACCATTACCTATCTTATATGCCCAGTTAGGATATTTCAGATAATAGCGCTTCTCAATATCACGCTTCTGCGTAGCGGTATAGACAGGGGAGAATCTATATATATTCCACTTTGGGCAAATCTCTTTAAGCCTGCCTTCAGCCATTGCCTTGCTCTTTCCATAGTTCGAGATAGGATTCAGCTCTGTGCCTGAATTTATTAACCCCTTCACCATGCCAATGGCATCCACAGTACTGATAAACAACACAGACACATTATGGCTAACACAAGCTTCAAACACATTCTCAGCACAAGTCACATTCAGAAACTTGAACCTCTCAAAACTAAAGTCAGTTTCACCACCTCCAGCATGTGCCAATGCGGCCAAATGAATGCATCTATCCACCTTCTCCGCATCCAATAACGCCTCCAACGCATTTTTGTCAGCAAGGTCAAGAACCACTTGTTTCAAATGCTCATGCGTCCAATCTGATACCCTGCGGTCAACACCCACTACAGTGCAACCTTTAGCTATCAGATCTTTCACCAGATAGCAGCCAATCATCCCAGCTGAGCCTGTTACCAGTATTGTTTTATTCGACATATCCTTTTAATTTTTCAAGTATCCAATTCTGCGGTTTACCAGCCACCCTACCTAAAATGCACAAAAACGTCCAAACGATCATTTTTAAGTCAAAACCGACATTCACGTGATGAACATAAAACGCCTCTAATTCCCTACGGGTAGGCAACACTTTTTCCATATACTCTGCAGGATCTTCTACAGTGTCACCGTATAAATAATCATATAATGCGGCTGGACCTGTCAACCCCGGACGCACTCGGGCAGCTATACCATATTTACCCTCACGCATAATCACCACTTGATCTTGTGCGGCTGGACGAGGTCCCACTATCGCCATATCCCCCAATACACAATTCAGCAACTGAGGCAATTCATCAATCTTTGTAGCGCGCATAATGGCACCCCACTTGAAGATACGGTTCGTATCCGCCTTGAAACTCTTCTCATCCGCATCTTTGGCGATAGTCATGCTTCGGAACTTATACATCCTAAAAGACTTGTTATCCTTTCCAATACGATTCGCACAATAAAAAACAGGTCCCCAATCAGAGATAAGAATACCAATAATAGCTATCAAGAACACAGGCAATAAAACGATCAACGCACCACCACAAGCTATCACACAAAAAGCTCTTTTTACAAACTGATACATACAATCAAAGTCTTCTTAAAGTACACTCAAATGCCTCCGCATAATTCGTTCCACTTTGAGCGCCCCGATAAGCCGCTAACCCCTTGATCGCTTCCGCAGAGCGAGGATGAGGAAAAGGCCGCATTACACCCCGATAGGTAGCTAAAGCATTTATTTTAACCTCTAAGCAGTTCTCACCAACCTCCACGAATGTATTTGGCTGAAATCGGTTCATGGATGTATTAACTGACCATTCAGTAGAAGAGAGTACCTCCATAAACAGGAACTCCTTTAAAGGTTTCACCTCCGCACGGCGTTGAAACAGACGGATAGCAGCTTGACAAGCCATAGAGGTATGCATATGATCATTATTTGTGTCAGAAGGGTGATGCGTGATAACCACGTCACAATTCGATGCGATGATCGCCTTCTCTATAAACTGTACCAAACTAAGATGCGTAGCATTATTCATCTCTATATTAGGGAAGTTCCCCGCATACTTATTACGTATGCCAAGCATCTTTGAGCTAGCATCTAAATCATCGTTCAGTTCATTGTCGTCAGGGCGAAAAGCACGTGCTTTAGCCTCTGAACACATAATGCAGATGTCTACTGAATGGCCATCCCTTGTTAGTTTTTTAATTGTTGCACCAGCACCCAACACCTCATCGTCAGGATGAGCTACTACGACTAAATAGTTCATACTAGATTGTTCCATTATCTACATGTATATTCTGTCCAGTGATACTACATGCTTTCTCACTAACAAGAAAGGAAACAGTTTCCGCTACAGAACGAACACTGGTAGCCGCCTTCATAGAAGTACGTTTGTATATCCTATCTTTTTGGTCGTCTGTAAGAGTTGAGCTCATGGCTGTCTCCATAAATCCAGGCACTACCACATTGGAGCGAATGCCCATCCCCCCCCATTCACGAGCCGTATCCTTTGAAAATGCTTCGAGTGCACCCTTTGAAGAAGCATACATAGCAAGCCCTTTGTAACCCGTATGCGCACTAATACTTGAAATATGCACTATAGAACCACGGGTATGGTGAAGAAGCATATTACGTATTGCGTATTTTGTCATCATCATCGGAGTAAATACATTGACCGCATACATCGCCTTCAGTCGATCCAAGTTTAGATTTGTCACTATATCATCATAAGCCATCGCAGCATTGTTCACGTAAACGTCAAGTACGACTTTATTTCCCACAAATTCTTTAAAAACCGACTTTCTTATACTCTCGCTATCGCTAAGATCAATACTCTTGAAGAAGAGTTTGCCCGCATATTCAGCTTCCAATGCTTTAAACTCATCCGTATAACTACGAGCGACACCATACACAGTATTACCCTGCTCCAGCAACACTCTACAAATTTCCAAGCCCACACCACGTGAGCAACCTGTTACCAATACGTTCATGATCGTTTAATTTTACCAGTTCTTGTTAATGAGAAAGAATCCACAAACTTAATTCGACGAGGAATCTTAAAGTCCTGCAACTGTTCTTTCAAATAGTTACGAATCTCCAATTCCGTAAGGGTTGAGCCTTCAACTAATTGCACTTCCGCACAAAGCACATTACCCAAAATAGAGTTAGCCTTACCATAAACCAAAGCCTGCTGTACTCCTTCGATTTCAAGGATTACTTTTTCAGTTTCGCCAGGGTTAACCTTATAGCCGCCCACATTGATGAGTTCATTTTTGCGACTCCTGAAGCGGAATAAACCATTGGCTTCGTTCACCCATTCAATCAAGTCACCTGAATGATAGTAATCACCATCGAACTTAAAGCTATCCGACTGACCAAGCAGCGACTTGTGAATAAGCAACTCCTCCTCTTGAATCAAGAATTTGTCCCGAATAGCAGCTGGAATCTGGAAGCTATCGCCTTTAGCGGCAAATAAAGTTCCAGCTTCCGTGGAAGCATACACATTATTTATTTTAGCGTTAGGAAAAATCATCCCTATTGACTCATAAAGCTTCTTATCAGATTTCTCTCCCCCAAGTGTTACACGCTGTACGGTCTGATAAACTTTTTCGAAAGGCAATAGCAAGCGATAGAAAGTGGGCGTAGCAGACATATGAGTAACGCGATTTGTCTCAATTAGCGAATAAACCTCAGTACGGCTCTTATTAAACACATTCACCAAGAAGTTCAGATTCATAAACGCCTGGAAGAACACCTGCAAGCCTGCCATATGAGTTGGATTATATGCATACGCCCAAACCTGATTTATATATTTTTCGCCAAAACGTACCGCCCGCATAAGAGTCTGCACGCAATGTACCACTTTCTTAGGTTGACCGGTCGTTCCAGAAGTAAAGATCGTGATTTCAGATGTAGAGTTCTTAACCGCCTCTACAACAGCCTCCATGTTAACAAACGTAGTGGAAACAATTTTTGTTGGCACATTTATTTCAGCTACGTTTACACCATCGATTTCTGTCTCGTTTAGGTCAGCGTCAAGTAACACTAACGGAGCATTGTTAGCCAATGCCTTGATAAGATTAACGAAGAAGAGATACAAATCTAGCTGTTTGTACAGAAGGTAGTACTTGTCGCTCTCGTTGAGCGAAGCAAGCAACTGCTCATAGCTGTACTCAGAGCCATTATTCAAAAGGAATCTTTTCATCTGCAATTAAGAGAGTTTCGCATAGATTTCACCAATCGTATTAACTAGTCCATCCTCGAAGATGTCAATGTCAAACTCATCCTCAATCTTAACAGTTAATTCTGCAAGATCAAATGAAGTAAAAGCAAGATCTTCGCGAAGTCTTGTTTCTGCCGTAAGTTCAGCTACTGTATTCATATCTTTAGCAGCTCTAATCTCATTAATTATATCAAAAACTTTCTTTTCCATACTACTTTACTTTTAACAAGTTATACATTTATAATAAATCATACGAAGACAGATCAACCTCCCAATTGTCAATATTGAAAACATCTACCTTTGATAATTTTTCTTTATCCAAAATTCTGCAATCAAAGCGGAAGGCTTTAGGTTCAAATCTTCTTGGGATCTTAACCATTGATAGCGGAGTGAAATGGAGATGACCAACATAAAGAAACAATCCACACTCTTTCTTAACATCGCTCACCATTTTTCTAACAGCTTTATCGAAATTCCTTACAGTAAGCGGATATACATCCATCAGAAAGCAAGCCTTGACTCCCTCAAATGCAGAAATTTTCCACACGCACTGCATTTCATTATTTTGATACAGATGATAATCAGTAGGGTTGAACCATTTGAAACGGGTCTGCTCAAACTGAGGCCTAACTTTCCTGATGATTGTGTCGGCAATATTGTTAGATGATGACAAATGCGACAATCCTAATAAACAGTTTGAGAAAAGTATCGAGAATGGATTCAAAAGCTTCATCGATGCTTTATAATCACCAATCTTATACGGCAAGATATAGGTATCAAGCAAACCTATTCTCTTTTCTTTCAAAAATGCACGGCTAACCATTTCAGAATTATCATTAGGAAAACCAAAACAGGCAACCATTCCTACTTCTTCTGCATTTTTAATAGCAGCATTCAAGACACTCAACAAATTACTTACATTATCCCGATAACTATCTTTGATAAATAAATCAGATCCTAACCCTACAAGAACTTCTTCTCCTTTAACAGAATAGATAAATGGAATTAATGAGTAACTACCACATATTTCATCAAATTCATTATATAATAGCGTATGAAAAGAATGCTCTAAACAAGTAGAAGTATATTCGTTTTTAAAATAAGTGATAGACCTCTCTTGATTATATACCTCTCTGAAAGCACCAAGAAACTTACCGATTTCACAATCTGTTAAATCAGTTGTCTTTAATGTTACTGTACGCATAAAAATAATATTAATTATTTAAAGCACCAGTTTCTTCAAAAGGTTTATTATAAATCATCTGTTCTAATATTTTAGAATCAACCAAAGATCTATACCAAAGATGATACATGTAATGCATAACATACCCTTCCTTACCATCAAGAAAACCTAGCTTAATGATATAATAATAGAAAAAAAGAATCCAACTTCGAAGAAAAATAGGTAATTTGTAATAAAGTCCAAATTTCAATCTTCGTGTATTTCCTATTGTTTGATCTTTTGAGATTTGATTTTTATTTGTGTTTCTAGACTGAATATATTCAAAATAATCTTGCATCTCACGGGTTGCATACCAATTCATTTTATTTACCCAATGGGTCATATCTTTAAAATCATAATGAATAAATCGATGTTTGCAAAAAACAGATCTACCATGTGATAAAATTGTGTGTTCATCCATTTTTCTATCTTCAATGCGACCTATTCCTGTCTTAAACATCATCAATTTTCGCTTGGTATGGCAACCGTGTTTAATTTTATGACCAAGAAAATATAACCAAGCTTCCATAGTAAAACCATTAACTTCATCATCTGATTCATATTTTTGCACAAGTCCGGACAGCTCAATCTTTAGTTCAGAAGTAAGTCTTTCATCTGCGTCTAGCCTAAAAGTCCATTTTGTTGTTATATTTGTATTATCTAATGCCCAATTAAACTGGCGAGCATAGTTCTCAAACGGATGCTCGTAAAAATCCGCAGAGAATTTCGCTGCTATTTCTTTAGTTTTATCAATGCTACCACTATCTATTACAACACATCTGGTGGCAAAATCTTTAACAGATTCCAAACAGTCAGGTAAATTCACCTCTTCGTTTTTCGTAAGTATAACTACAGTAACATCTAACATACGCTTATAAATAATCAGTTAATTCACAGAAACAAATCCGTTAACATAATCATAAATCATATTGTCTGATTTTATAGTATCAACTTTTGGATGAGTAACTGCAAATGTTTCCGTTTTGTGATTAATCAGTTTTGTTGTAAATAAAACAGAAGAAGAGAATGAGTATATTTTCATATTATATATAGAAGATAAAACCTCAAGTGTTAATTGTAAACTGGACATATCAATATGCTGACAAACAACATTCTCTTTCTTCGAAGACATGGTATGAGACAAGTAATAATCAATTGCATATTGTGATATACAATTATTGACTATAGTAGAATATTCATCCACACTCATATTATTCATTAAATACAATGGCTGTCCCACAAATATAGACTTCCCTTCTAAATTCATACTTAAGGGAACTGATTTGAGAATGTGATCTGCATCTATACGTAACTGCTTTTTTAATCCAAAATAATATTTTGCACGATTAGGTTCTAACAAATAACAACTTCCTATTTTCTTATAGACTCGATCAACATTAATAAATAACAGCTTCATAAGCAATCGCTTTATACGATTATTTGAAGGGACAAAATTGTAATAATTCATAAACCCATCTTCAAGCATGATGATCTTTGCTGTTTTAGTATGATTCAAAATATACAAATTGGCAACAGTAACTATATTTGAAATAGTAACGAGATTATAGTCTAGCTGATTTAAAATCCTACTCAATATAAAAACCTGCTTAAGAATTGCTACATGCGACAACTCTGCATGAACAGACCAGACCTTATCAAACAAATGTTGCATAGGATACTCATTCTGATCTAAGCGATCTGTAATCATTAATAGGTAATGCTTTGAACATTGACTCCATTCACTAGTAGAAATGGCATAAAAAATATCATTATATTTTCGTGCCACTACCAGTATTTTATCTGACGAATTATTCATAATCTAATTATTGGTTGTTTTTTTATAATCAATATAAACAAATAAGGAAGAAGCAAATAAGGCAAAAACAGCATATTATGCAAAGCAAAAGAGCAGTATCCTAATGATATGAAAATAAATCCAAAATCAAAACATTTTCTCTTTTTTAAATCATTGAACATAAATAGAATCAATAATAAAAAAGCAAATCCCCAATCATAATAATAACGCAGGAAATCATTATGAGGGGTTAATGATTCATCATTAAAAAAAGTTTGAAAGAAATCAGTAGACTTACGAGCTCCATGAGGAAAAATGAAATAATTTTCTCGTATTCCATCCAATAAAAATATAGACAAAGATTCTCTTGTTAAAAAAGAGGCATCTTCATTTATGCGCAAAACAACTTTCAACTCATCGAACAGTGAAAAAGAAACAAGCGCAACACCAAAAACTGACATAGCAAAGAAAATCCTTTTTCCACAAAAGAGATATATTTGATAAATCCAATAAGGCAAAAAGAATAGTAACGATCGGGTTTTACATACAAATATGTAAGAAACAAAAAAGCATATTAAAAAGAATAGAACGACTGTCTTTCTTTTTGCATTTTTATACAGCAAATTAAAGGTTTCCCAATATAACACACACAATATAGAGACTATACTTGCAGAAAGATTACCATATTTAAAAAAACCAATAAAACGAATATCTCCACCTATGTCAATATAGTTAGCAGGAAACAGCATTGCAAATAAACTCAATATGAATACGATAAAAGACAATTTATTAAGCAATTTCAAATTCTGACAAACAAGAGTTGTGCTATCATATACCAGAATAGATGCAAGAATAAAATAAGCAATTGAAACATCAATAAGAATATACAACATACCACTCCCATTAGCATAAGAAAAAATAGAAATTATCAACAAAATAGGCAATATTTTCAAACAGAAAGAGAATGAATGTTTCAGTAAAAAAAAGTACAAACAACAAAACAAGGCATATACTATAGCATTAATTGATGAAATATTCGGAAGTATTCTTGTCATAATTAACAAGATCATGTAAGCATACACCAAAATATCACCCTGAAATTTACTTTTATTTATCAACATACTTATATTTCACAAAGAAATTGTTAGTTCCTAAACCAGAAGAGAATTTCTATCAGAAATTATCCTTACACCTTCCTTGATTGAAATCCTTAGATTTTTATAATTAATAAAAAGATATATACCTACTCCAATCAAAATAACATGCCACTGGTTAATAACAAAAGCATAAATCAAGACAAGTACACAAGGAAACCATTTTTTCAGCGCAAATATCTCCTTCAACACATCAGCTATCGCATGACTCTTATTCATGGTTGCTAAAGATTCTCGAGTCGTCATGAATGTATAAAACAAAGAACTAATAGGAACAACCAACGACAAAGCATATAATGAATTGAAATATTCACCACATAAGATTCCCAAAACCAGCGTCAACACAACAGATTCGAAACCAAAAACAACTAATCTGAATTCTTTCTTTTTTGACAGCAGATAAGCTGAATGCCCAGTAGTAGAACTCATAATTATTTGCCCCAAAATAAGAATAGGGAATATAATAGTGATATCATTTCTATATTGAGGTAACAAATAGGACAAAACAACCGCAACAAATATAGACAATAAAGACACCAAATCTATAAATAGAATATAAACACCTCTTATCCTGCTTATCAACTCATAAGCCTTATCTTCATCACAACTATAGAGTCTGTTCAATATTTTAGGATAGAATATGAACAAAAATGCTCCACAAGCCATAATTATACCATGAATCAAGGTATTAACAAATGAGTAACACCCAAACTCTTCTAAAGAAAAATAAGAACTTACTAAAGATGATGCCACTAACGTAAGAAGATAAAAACTCAAATTATAGAGTAATAGAGTAATACCCCTACGTAACAAAACAGATGCGATCGATCGATCAATTTGAAAGGAAGGAGGATTGGGCAAATCCACCCTAAAAATGATCAATGCTATCACATTACTCACCAAATAAGAAACAACAATCTGTCTAACAGTAAGTTTATTCCACATAATTAACACCAATACAAGTAGTACAAAATGAGGAAGGAACTGTTGGATATTCAATTTAATCAGCTTTCCATGTAGTTTATAATATGTTATATAAATTCGAGACAGATTAATTACGATACATGTCATTAGCAATAACATACCATATGAATCGAACTCATAGCGACTAAATAGCGAAACTATTGAAATTAAAAAAGCAAACACCATGAACAGAAAAGTATTTATCAATAAATTCAATGCCCATGACGTATTCCATATTTTACATCTATCACTATCTTTACTTACCGCATATTCCGTATTCAAGGACTCATTAATTCCCAGATTTGAATACGACATATATTGCATAATCAAAAAGACAAAGCTATATATTCCATATTTGATATCACCTAGAGCTTTTGCCAATAATATGGAATTCAAGAATTGAACTATATACGTCCCATATCGAAAGATTACATATACGGATGAAGGAGAACGTAACAGACCTAATATATTATATCTAGTACCCATTGCAGAACTTTACTTTCTCACCACATTAAGAACTTGATCAACAAACTTGCACTTTGCCACTATGGTACATAAAGCAGCCATATCAAATCCTTTACCAATTAAATTTTTTCTAAAACGAACTCCACTCTTTATAAAGGATTCAGAACTCTGAAGCGATGCAACACTCGTTTGAAACAAGATCTCATTATTTTTATTCTGCGGACGATAAACCGGTTCTATAAGTTTTACATATAAAATATCATAAAGCTTTGATCTTAAGACATAGGGCTTAATTCTCAATAGCAATGAATATCTCCAATTCTTCTTCAACACCCCCTTCTGACGATTATATATACCATAATGATGATGAGTAAACACTGGTATATTCAACAGCATAGGGCACCAACTATTTATTAGACGCAATGAAAGTTTACTATCTTCTCGATAATCATATGGAATATTATAGATTATATCCCATATTCTTTTACTGTGCAAAAGAGGATATGAGAAGAAACTTTCATTCAACATATTTGAAAAATAGCATCCCATATCATGTCTAAAATAATTAAAGAGATTAGCATATTTAGTTTTTAGATCATTCTGTGAATCTAAGTTTACCAATTTAATTTCATCACAGATCAATTTGCACACATTAGGTAAATCAAAAACATAATTAAATAAGCCTCCTCTCAAGCAGCCTTTAATTGCAAATTTCGAATTATCATAATCTTCATCAAATGAATCATCCAGACTTCCTATTTCTCTTAAAAGATCTGTATCCATTCCAAATTCTACTTCATCGATATTCTCTTTGTGTAAATCATCAAACAAAGTCAACCATTTTTGATTATGCGCATAAATGCTAATGTATTCACCATATCGATCCAATTCATCTTCATCTATAGTTCTCAAACACTCTCTAAAATGCTGACTTACATCGAATATTTTAGTTTTTAAAGAAAACTCAGAAGCTAAAAGTTCATTAATTTTCGCATCTTGTAAAGTTCCATTTGTAATTGAATCTTCACCCTTCCAATATCCAATCATAACTTCCTTACTATGGAATAGATCTAAAGCCAGTTTTACTCTAGAATCCAATCCTCCCGTAGCAAAGAGAAATTTTTTATGCACTCTTTTATTAAGGACTGTAGTCTGCAATTCTATTTCATCCTTTAACACCTTCAAGGCCTCCTCCATTGAGCCAAAGGAATAGGATGTAGTATGAACGTCACACTTTTTTATAATTGCCTGATGGATAGCAAAATCGTATTCGATATATTCATTTTCTAGTAACCTATATATATTTTTGAAAGGAGTTCTATTGCTACACAGTCCAACACTCGCAAGCATTGTAGCAAAAACAGTTTCGTCGAATTCTTGTTTTGAAACTTTTTCTACGTGATAATATGTATTAGTAACAACCACACCTTCTCTACCTATATAATAATAAAGAGCGTATGTATGGCACTCATCCACAAATATTCTAAGTTTATTATCTTGAATATAAGCTAAAGCATAAGAACCTATCAAATGTTTTCTTACATAATCAACACCTTTATCTTCTGACTTGAGATCTTGATAGATTACATTCAAATTAAAGGGATTATCATCATTTAAATACGCCCAAGTACCTATAATCGCAACTACCCCGTCATTATCAAAGTAACAATTTTCACTGTCTACATATCGCTTCGCATAACAAGTTAGTCCATTTGAACTATAATTTTTATTTAATTCATTTTTGGAATAAATACCTCTAAGAATATTTTCCCAATCCTGATTATTGGTAAATAATAATTTTCCCATATCAATTAATATTATTTCTAATGTAAGCACTCAATTGTTTCCACTATGCTATTCTAGTGTATATTATACTCCTTACCTGATTCAATTAATATGTAGAATAAAGTAGGCATTTTCATTCCACGTTCGTTACTATCATGAAGGCTATTTTGAGGAAACTATCTCCTTCCTAAAACAATCTTATAGATTTATATAATCTAGATTTATCAGTTGAAACAAAAAGAATAGAACCTTCTGTTGCAAAATATTAAATCATATCCCATGTAAGGATGGTATCTTCTGTTAGATCTGCAAGTACTTTACGACCTATAACAATATCTTCAAAACATGGAGCGATACCAGTGCCCGGACGCTTTGGCATAAGGTCTTCCTTTTTGATAATCTCGCCTGCTTTCATGCAACGAGTAAGCACCAATGAGCGACGAGCCTCGCGACGAGGAACCTGCTCACAATCGAGAACAACCTTCTCTGGATTACCTAGAATTTTGTCAATCCATTGGAAGTTGGCAATAGCCTTTTTGAAATCCTCTGGATCACCCGCATGATAGTGGTCGTTGCCAGGAAGAGTCTTGTCGAGAGTGAAGTGCTTCTCGATAACCTCTGCTCCCAATAAATAAGCTGCAGCAAGAGTCATCATATTGTCATCAGGGGCCACATGATCACTAAATCCAACACGAACGGATGGAAATGTCTTCTTCAATGTATCAATTACACGAAGATTTGCATCTTTAGGATTAGTAGGATATGATAACACACAGTGAAAAACAACGATATCTTTACATCCTGACTCTTGTAACGCACGAATAGCTTCATCACATTCCGAAAGATAAGCTGCTCCTACAGACACAAAAACAGGCTTACCTTTTGCTCCTATATGATGAATAAATGGCAAATTAGAAAGATCGGATGATGAGATTTTATAGAAATCTACCATGTCATAAAGATAGTCAGCTGAAGCATAGTCGAAAGGAGTAGATGTAAAATCCATTCCCTTGTCATGAGTGTATTTACAAAGCTCACGGTACTCACATTCACCAAAAGAGTCATGCTTTAAAAACAACTCATATTGGGTCTTTGTCGGCTCCTTTGTCAAGTCCCAATAAGCTGGCGAATTCTTAGATACGATAGTGCCAGCTTTATATGATTGAAATTTAGCACAATCAATACCAGCTTCAGCTGCAGCATCGATATACATCTTTGCTGCTTCGAGCGGATTGATGTTGAGTTTCTTAGCGGTATCATAGAAATTGACACCCATTTCTGCTATTACATAAGGTTTCATAATACAAATGAGTATGTTGTTTATAATCCACGAATAAGCGACATCACACGCTTACGGCCATCACGAAGGTTGTGCGAGAGAAGTTTTCCATGTAACTTCTCTCGTGCTTCCTTGGAAAGATTCATATACATTTTGAGAATACCTTCGATAATTTCATCGCTTGGGTTAAGACCAATGTACGAGAAACCATTCTCATTGCAAACAAAGCCATGCTTCTCCTCACGCTGATTTTGTGCCATTGCGATTGAAGGAATGCCAAGGAGTGCAAGCTCGTAACCTGTGCGTCCACGAGAAGTAATAGCAATATCACAGGAAGACATGAGTTCAGGCATATTGCTAACATCATAAAGAACCTGAATATGTTCATACTTATTATACTCAAGTAAAGCATCAACATTGTACTTAGCACGCCCAACAACTACAACAAACTCATATTTCTTATACTCATCTTTAGAGATGATGTCAAGCAAACGGTCTGTGTAGTTCTGCGGGTCAGCACCACCAAAAGCAATGAATACACGATTAACATCTTCCTTTATCTTGATTGGTTCGTAGAACATAAAGATCTTACCACAGATATAGTATTTCTCCCCGCCATAAACATTAGGCAATGCATGCTCACTATAAAGTGCATTGAAAACAAGGTCAGCTTTAAGAATTCCTTCACCATCATCCTCAAAGTTGATAAGTTTAGCGTTTGGCAAAACTGAACGCAAACCAATCATATAGTCAATGGACGTAGTGAGGATATCGTTGACAAATAAGCTGTACTGCTCACGTTTACAGATCTCGTAGAGTTCCGCAATGCCATTGACAGGGATAAGATTATGAGTAGTGTTACCAAAAACCTTAACATCTGTCTGGTTTACATCGTAGTAGACATCTGGCTTAACATAGAATTCATCAGCGATTTCAAGAGCACGATAGATGTGTCCAATACCACGCTTGTTATTACCATTCACATAGATAGCTATCTTCTGAGCCTCAAGTAAAGCAGCTGCACTACAGAGATCAGCGAAGGTATCAATATCCTGCGACTCTCGCTCTGGAATCTCGTAAACATCAACATTTACACCAATACGAGTACTCTCTGTTACGATATCTGCCTTTGAGATAACAAAAGCACCCGTCTCCATGTAACATGGTGGAAGATACTGACGGTTAAGACGCTTTTCATAGTTCGGTATCTTCTTTCCATCCTTTTCTCCCCAAGAGAGGTGAGGTGCATTGATTGCAGAGATAAGAGTGTCGAGTTTGCTTTTTATTGCGTATTCAATGGCACTATCTAATGTACCAACAGTGAGAGTTGGCGAAGTGGGCTGCATAGTGATGACATAATCCCACTGCTTATCCGTCGGAATAGCGTCATAGATAACCGCATCGAGAGTTACCTCATCGCCAGCAAGCTCCGCATCACGCCAATGCACCTTCGCTCCCATTTGCTGCGCAATGATACGTACAGGGTTAGAATCAGTCGAAATAATCACATCGGTAATATACTTTGACTGCAATGCATTTTTAATTGAGTAATATACTAAAGGATGCTGCCCAAGCAATCGGATATTTTTATTGGGAACTCCTTTAGATCCTGCTCTTGCAGGAATAATTGCTAAAATGTTCATGTTTATCTACAATTAGAATTTCTCTTCACCTTCAATGTTAGCACTCAATTATCCCATCTTACTATTTACCAGCAAGATAGAATAATAGTTTTTTTATATTAAGTGATTTCTGTTTGTATTACTTGCAATAAACTCCATTTAGGAGACCTTCATAGTAATTATTGCCATATATCATTTCACGGATGACACTACTCATCCAACTCTTTAGTTGTAGGTCATAAGACTTGCAGGTTCAAATGAACGTATGAAGATAGTCTACTTGCTGTTTAAGTTTTGGTAAGTCCTTACTGATAACACCTCAGATAATCACATTATCTTCCTTATCATAACCATGTATAACAAAGTCCCTCAGACCAACGACCCTCCTCCCATTATCAATTTGTATATCCGGATCTATATCCAAAAAATGATTGGTAGCTTCCCCTATAATCTCCAGTTCACGTTCTACTACCCAACGCAACAACTTATTTTACTCGTAAGCAATAAAATCCCTTTCCTCCCCAAAATATTCCTCAATGGATAAAACGGATTATTGGATATCATAGAGATATTTCCGAATGCTACAACTGAATTCATATCTTTCCTCTTACGATTCGATCACGAGCATAACTTATTTTTTCTTATAACACAAGCTTTTTCCGGTAAAAGAAGTTATCACCTCAAACCCGTTACGAACCTAAAACGTTTGTTTTTTATAATTACTTAGACAAATTACTATCGATAACCCAATCCCCCAACGTATGCCGCTCACTATCAAAATTAATCCCAACCTTTACGATCGGCAACCCACAAAGGGCGAAGCGCTCCGGGTAATTGCGCAAATTGATTTGCTCAAGGGCTATATCTGCGGTCCTGTTTAACTTCAATTCCACGACATAGAGTGTTGTCGATGTGCGCATCACCATATCCACACGGCCTTTCGGGGTACGGACTTCCACGTCCACATACATTCCTAGCAGGCTGAAGATCGTGTAAAGCAAGGACTGGTAATGGCCCTCGTAATCCGTATTGTCACATTGGGGGATGGTGGACAGGAAGGTCTGCAATAAACGCAGGGCATCGTCCATCCGCTCTCCAGAGATCGCCTCGAAAAGAAGGGCTACCGTAGTAAGTCCATCCGCTGTGTATTGATGCAAATAATTGGGCAATAAGCTTTTCATCAATCCCATACGAACCTCTTTATTGGGGATGTCAAGCGTGTACAAATTCGTGAGCGAGGAATAGTCCTTTATCGTGATGTAACCGCTCTGATAGAGCAATGGCGTAATATCGACCATCCGTTCCGTGGGTGCGTCAAACGACTCTGCCAAAACCTTGCGTGCGCCTATTTGCTGGGGTTTCACGTGATACTTGTTCAGCATCTCGATCAAATAGGTGGGCGTACCGCTACCGAACCAATAGGAATTTAGTTTACTGTCGGCCAAGGCGTTCAACAGGCTGAACGGGTTGTATATATCGGGCGACGGCCACGTGAAATGGTAACCGTCATAATTCGATTTCAAGGCACCCAAGGCACCCTCCGGAGAAACGCCGAGGTTGTCGGCCAAACGACCGATACCCTCGCCCATCTGCTCACGCATCTCCTCCTCCGTGATGCCACAGAGGGCGGCGTACTCCGGGAGCATGCTGATGTTCTTTATATTGTTCAACTCACTGAAGATGCTCAATTGGGAGAACTTGGTAATTCCGGTCAAGAAAACAAAACGCAAATAAGGATCGCAGGCTTTCAGCGGACTATAGAAGTTACGCATCACGTCGCGAAGCTTCGGCAGCTCTTTCTCCTCATGCACCACGTCCAGCAAGGGAGCGTCGTACTCGTCGATCAAGACAACCACCTTTTGACCGGTCTGGGCGTAGGCACGTTTGATGAGACTTTCCAGACGTTGGTTCGTATAAATAGCGCTCTCATCACGTCCGTATATCTGCTCGTAACCATACAATTTCCTCTCCAACTCACTCAGAAGCCGATCCTTGTCCATATGCTTTGCCGTGCTCATGTCGAAATGAAGCACCGGATAGCTTGTCCACTCCTTCTCCAGACACTCGATAGCCAAACCCTCAAACAAATCCTTTCGCCCCTCGAAATAACTATGGAGCGTAGAAGTAAGCAACGACTTCCCGAAACGGCGGGGACGGCTCAAGAATATATAACCAGACGCGCCGTGTGTCATTCGGTAGACCAATTCCGTCTTATCTACATACACATAATTCCCCTCTCTCAATTTGGAGAATGTCTGTATCCCTATCGGATATAATCGCCGCCCTTCCATCTTCGTCTCTGTTTATTGGTTCGTCAAGACAAATATAACGTTATTTCCCTAAACGATCAATTTTCAACCCTCTATTTTTCTATTCCACGCCTCATTGCCCTATACACCTCCTTGAGCGCCCCGGCCCCATACCCCATGAACTCCGGTTCATCCATCTCTACGCATAGTTCTTGTACCAAGCGGGTCAGACTCTGGGGATTGATACTCTTTTTTTTTCGCTTTGCTGTAGGTGGCGGTGCCTACGTGGGCCTCCGCACAAAACTCACGGATAGAGATTCCTAACCGCTTACGTGGAAATTCCACTAACTCATCAAATAAAATTTGGTTCAAATCTAAATTTTCCTTCATACTATGCTAATTTTTATTAAACAATCATCCGATATTTCAGCCTATAGGCTGAAACGCAGAATCAATTATTAGCAATAGCTTTAGAAAATTAATCTGAAATCCTATTGATATGGACCAACAAATGTCTTACTTTCTTCCTCCCATCACCAACACGCTTCCTACCGGGAACTGTACACTACGGGAAGTGTACCGATGGATCACCGAGGATAAATCTCTCGAAACGGTTACCAACGAATTACGCGCCTTCATCAGGGAAGGCAGGGTAGCGGAATACCGCCAACTCAAACAGCGACAACTGCCGTTCGTAACGCCCCACGGCGTTTTTTCCCGTCGTAAGAGCGACGCTCTCATCTCCGCCTCGGGGTTGGTAGTGGTCGATATCGACCATCTCGCCTCTCTCGAGGAGGCGGAACAACTCCGGGACCACCTCTTCGAGGACCCCTATCTCGGGACCCGCCTCGCCTTTGTCAGCCCCGGAGGACTGGGAGTGAAACTTTTCATACCCGGAGACGAGACCGTTCGATGGGCCATGAGTTACATACAGCTCCTGTATGCCGACACCTTCAAGGGTGAGGTGGATACCTGTGGCAAGGATATCGCCCGCTGCTGTTTCTTGTCTCACGATTCTAACGCTAAAATATTCATACCATGAACAACGATCTTTCCAAACTAGTAGAAGCCGTACGGGCGGCCCATGCCGACATCGCCCCCACTTACGCCGAGTATGTACAATTGGCTTTCGCCATCGCCACCGATTGCGGGGAGGCAGGACGTAGCGACTTCATCAGTCTCTGCGAGCCATCGTCCAAGTTCAACGCCCTACACGCCAACAAGCTTTTCTCCAGTGCCTTGCGCACCGGAAACCAGAATGTCCATCTGGGCACCGCTTTCCACTTGGCCAAGCTGGCGGGCGTGGAAATAGGTTTCAAGTTTCAAGGTTTCACGAAACCCTTTTCCTCACACACACGTGTGAGTACATATAATACAGCCGATACGGTAGATCAAGCCCACGAGACCAGCGATCGGGAAACCGAGGCAAACGGCGCCCCACTCCACATCGGCAGCGAGCCTTACACCTCCCTGCCACGACTGGTACCCGGCTATCCATGGCCCTCGTTGCTACGGGACATCCTCGGTTTCGCCGATAATGCCGAGCAGCGGGATATCCTTTTGCTCACGGCTCTCACCGCCCTAGGCGCCACCTTGGGCAAGACGGTGCGTTGCCTCTATGGGATGCATTGGATCTATCCCTGTATCCAGCTCTTCGTGATCGCTCCGCCCGCATCGGGTAAGGGCATCATGGCGTGGCTGCGTAAGTTTATCGAGCCTATCCACCGGGAGATCCGCCAACAAGTGGACCTAGCGATGAAACAGTACCGCCAAGATTTGGCGGCCTATCATGCCTTAGGCAAGGAGAAAGCCAAGATGGAGATGCCCCAGATGCCTAAAAACAGTATGTTTATCATCTCCGGCAACAACACCGGGACGGGTATCTTGCAAAATATCATCGATTCGGACGGCACCGGTATCATTTTCGAGACCGAGGCGGATACCATCACCACCGCTATCGGGGGTGATTACGGGCATTGGAGCGATACGCTCCGTAACGCTTTCGACCATGCCGGGCTCTCGTTCAACCGACGGACCGATAACGAATACCGGGAATGCGATTCCACCTTCCTCTCGATGGTGCTCTCGGGTACGCCCGGACAGGTAGCGCCGCTTATCCCCTCGGGCGAGAACGGGCTCTTCAGCCGTGAGGTCTTCTACTACAAATCGCAGATCCGGGAATGGATCGACCAATTCTCCGTCGACGAGGTAGACGCCGAGAAGGAATTCCACCGGATGGGCTACGAGTGGAAGGCCACGATCGATCAGCTCAAGTGCCGGGGTACCATTACCTTGCGCCTCGACGAGCGGCAACAAGCCGCTTTCAACGACAGCTTCGTACGTCTTTTCCTGCGTGCCCGGCAATCCAACGGGCAGGAGATGAACAGTTCCGTGGTACGCCTCGCCATCAACCTCGTACGTTTCATGGAGGTGGTAGCCATGCTTCGTGCCTTGGAACAACCGGAATTACTGCTGCCGGCCCAAGGCATCAACAGCGACAACCTAAAGGACAAGATCATCGGAGGCTGGGAACTCCATATCACCGACGATGACTTCGCCGCCCTTCTGACAATGGCGGAGCCGCTCTACCTCCACGCCACCCATATCCTCTCATTCCTGCCTACCGGCGAGATCACCAGCCGAGGCCTCTCGGAAAAGGACAGTCTGCTCAGCTCCATGCCAGACGAGTTCACCACCGTCCAATGGATGGAGGCCGCCGAGCATGCCAACATCCCCAAGAACACCGCCAAGACATGGCTACGCCGACTATGCGACTCCGGAGCCCTCCTGCATGGCGAGCATAAAGGGATTTACTTGAAACCCTTATAATGTACGTACGTGTGTGTGAGGAAAGAGGGTTCATGAAACCTTGAAACTTGAAACTCTCCTATAGTCATTTTAAAATTCAATACAGATGAAAAAAATAGATCTCGCCCGTCAATATTGCCTGACAGGCACCCCTTCGAACGCTTTGCATAAGTTGAACCGATATATCCGTGACGTGAAAGGACTGAAAGAGGCCCTTATCCGTCATGGTTATCACTCGAAAGATCGCTCCATCACGCCGAAGCAAGTACAGATATTCTATGATTTTTTAGGGGAACCCTAAAATTCTTCTCCTAGAGCGAATAGGTGGAAACAAATGGTATATCCGGGCTTTCCGCCTATCGTATCTTTGCTACAGAAACAAAAACATCAACCTTGTCCCCTATGCGCTACTTTAATTATCAAGAGTTTGAAGACTCCGCCACGGCCCGGCGAGACGGGATCGACAACAGCCTCACCCCGGTGGCCCGGAGGATGGTCACGATCCTAGTGGAAATGCTGTTAGACCCGCTACGGCGGGTCTGGGGCAGCCCCATCGTCATCAGTAGCGGCTATCGCTGCCCCGAATTGAACATCCTTATCGGGGGAGCCAAGCACAGTCACCACCTCCTCGGTTGCGCCGCCGACCTGATAGCCGGCTCTCCAGATGATCATCGCCTCTTGTTCCGACTGATACAAGAGACGCACGAGCTGTGCGGACTCGAGTTCACTCAGCTCATTCTAGAGCCCGGCGCCCGATGGATCCATATCTCTTACGTACCCGGCAACCTTCGCTGTCAGGTTATCGATAAAGAAAAGTCGCCTAATTGACTTAAGTCTTTCAAACCGAAGACTTAAATCAAGGAGCACGAAAAGCCAAGTCATCAAGCGTGAGAACTCAACTCATCATCCCCCAAGTTCTTTATGTATCACTTAAAATATCTTACGATTATGTCATTAAACTATTCCATTGCCATGATGGGCAACCCGTTGAAAAAAGAGGAACCCAAGAAAGCCTACGCCAAGGCGCAAACCAACGGCGAGCTCAGTCTAAAAGAGCTATCTACCCTGATAGCGAGTAAATGTACGGTGCACCAAGCTGACGTTTCGGCCGTGCTCATCGCCACCACCGAGTGCATGCTGGAAGGTCTGAAAGCTGGCAAGCAGGTGGATTTCGGCGATCTGGGCGCCTTCCGCCTCCAGATCAATTCCGGGGGAGCGCCGAGTGCCGACCTGTTCACCTCCGACTATATCAAGGGGGTGAACATCCAGTTCGTCCCCGGCGAGGAACTTCAAGTCATCTTCCAAGGCCTCAAGTTCAACCTCGTCCCCACCCGGGCCGCCCAAGCCGCCGTCATCAAGGCCCAGAAGGCCGGTAAGACAACAGTGGATATCTCCGGTAAGAACGGCTCCTCGGACTCCGAGTCGCCTGACGAGATTTAGTGTTACTTTTGGCTTGACCCAAAAGTAACCAAAAGGTCAAGGCTGACGCTGACGGGCTACTTCGAGACCTACGCTCGCTGTCGCATCCCAACTCGCTTCGCTCAGACAGGGATGCTCCGGACGCTCGCTTCGGTCTCTTCGCTTTACGCCCGTCCGCTGAGGCCGTCCAAAGGAAAGCGTCGCTTTCCTCTTATATCCTCCGTGGTATTTTAATTCTCAATTCATAAATTATAAATCAAAAATTCAACCATCATGATCACACAAACCTATCCTGCTCCGGAAACCTCTAAGAAGAGCGTTTGGAGCATTATCTTAAAAGTCATCATTGCCGTGGCCACCACAATCGCCGGAGCATTCGGACTACAAGCCTGCCAGATGCTCTAGTTTAAAGTTGGCTCTCACTCTTCACATCCCTCTTTACATTTAAGTACATGTGCGCATATCATATACATAATATAATACTTACAAAAGAGGGGGATGTGAGACCTCCTCACAGAGCCGGAAGGCTCTACATCCGGCCTAAGCGGACGGGCGTAAAGCGGAGAGACCGAAGCTAGCGGCAGGAGCGTCCCTGTCTGAGCGAAGCGAGTTGGGACGCGACAGCGAGCGTAGGTCTCGGAGTAGCCCGTCCGGTTAAGCCTTGAACTTTTGGTTACTTTTCTTTCAAGAGAAAAGTAACGACAAGCTATCCATCCAAGACCTCGTACTTAGAGTGCCGGCTTTTGAACTCGGGGACGATCGCCTTCATCTTGCCCACGATGGCCATATCGTCCCTCGAGCGGCCTAGGCCGACGAGTTCATCTATATCTTGGCAAACCGTATCATAATCGTACTCCCGTACCTTGGCGATCTTGATCTTCGGATGGAAGGTAGGCAGCGTGATCTCCTCGTCGTTCAGTACCTCCTCGTACAGCTTCTCGCCGGCACGAAGGCCCGTGAAACGGATCCCCACGTTCTTGGCGCCCGAAAGCTGGATCATACGTTTCGCCAAGTCGATGATACGCACGGGTTTGCCCATGTCGAAGACGAAGATCTCCCCACCGTTACCCATCGTACCCGCCTCCAATACCAACCGGCAGGCCTCCGGGATCAGCATGAAGAAACGGATGATATCCGGATGCGTCACTGTCACGGGACCGCCCTTGGCAATCTGTTCACGGAACAATGGGATCACGGAGCCGTTAGAACCCAGCACGTTGCCGAAGCGGGTCGTAACGAACTGCGTCACGCCTTCCACATGGCCCTCCTTGATCGCTTTGTCGAGGCTCTGCACGTAAATCTCGCAGATACGTTTCGAGCAACCCATCACGTTCGTGGGATTCACCGCCTTGTCCGTGGAGATCATCACGAACTTCCTCGTGCCATACTTCACGGCCAAGTCGGCGATCACACGGGTACCGTCCACGTTGTTACCCACACTCTCACAAGGATTATCCTCCATCATCGGAACGTGCTTATAAGCTGCCGCATGGAACACGTAGGCGGGGCGATGCTCCGAGAAGATCTCCTCCATGCGAGACTTGTTAGCGATGTCCGCCACCAAGGTATAGGCGTTGATATCCCGCCAATCCCTCGCCATCATCAAGCGGATGTCGTGCAAGGGAGTTTCCGCCTGATCTACCAAGATCAAGCGATCCGGAGCGAACGAGGCGATCTGGCGCACCATCTCGCCACCGATGCTGCCGGCGGCTCCCGTTATCAGGATGCGTTGACCACGAAGCAAGCGGCCCACCGCCTCCATGTCTATCTCTATCTTTTCCCGGGGAAGCAGATCCTCGATCTCAACCTTCCGGAGTTGTGTATGTGTCAAATCGCTCCTGCCATCCCATTCTTGCGCCGCCGGGGTCACGTAGATCTTGATCCCCGCCTCCGCCAAACGGGCCACCATATCCGGCTGTTCCCGGATGGAGTCGCTCTTCAAGGGGGAGACGAAAAGGATCGTCGCCCGCTCCCGGCGCATCGCATCGATCAGCTCCTCATCGAAAGGGTACACACGCACTCCCATCAATATACGATTCTGCATGTTCCCGGCCTCCGAGACGAAGCCTGCCAGCACGTACTGTGCGGGATCTTGGTTCTGGATGCTCTTCGCCAAACTGATACCGCCCTGCTTCACGCCGAAGATAAAGGCACGCTCAGCCTTCGACTGGCGAAAGGTCGTCACGTAGAAATACTTCACGAACACACGCATCGCCCACATCAAGCTCATCGCCAGCAGGGAGGATAGCACAAGGTCTCGTTTACGGATATACACCAAGTAAGGCGAAAAATCCGTAAACTCTTGGAAGGTCACCACGCAAACCACACCGAACAGCACGGCGAAGCCCACCCGTTGCAAATCCACGAAGGAAGAGTAACGAATGATGCCCGAATACGTACGGAACAGCCTAAAGCCCACCAGATAAGGCACTAGGCAAACACCCCACGTGAGCGACAGGTGCCAAAAGATGCCCATCGTGGCGAAGATCCCGTTATTCAAGGCATATACCAGCAAGCCTGAAAACAGGATCACCAAGCAATCCAACAGGATAATGCTCCAATACGGCAACGCTTTCCTTGAGAAATACCACGTTGAGAGTTTAGAAAAAAGGTTCATCATGAATAAAATTTTTGGTTCATGTCAGCTGGGGCAAGCCCTCCACCTCACCGGCATGCCATCTTCGGTAGTCAGTCAAGGAGGACTCGGGGACGGTCAGCACCACGTAATCCGTCTCGTCCCGCCTCAAAATATGTTTACGGGCGTACGAACGCAACGAGCGATCCGTCACGGACACCATCACGATTGGGAACGGGTAGGCGAACAGGCGCAGCGGCGTGATCTCGCTATCCGGGAAGGTGAGACACAACTGATAGGCAGAACGCTCGAAAGCCACCCAATAAGGACCCGTACAATATAAATGGATCGAGGTACGGTTCGTGCGCTCACGATCCATGATATCGCTCAGATGCTCGTTTAGTAACGTAACCAAGCGTATGCCAGAAGGAAGAGAAGGCATGTTTTGAATTTTTAATTTTCAATTCCCACGTGTTTTAGCCAGCGGTCGTAGTCGGCTAACCGACGGATCAAGGATAATTTACTCTTCTTCGGGGAGGATTCCCGGCTCCACGGATCGATCAACTCGTGCGCACGATAATAATAGATACTACTATCCGTACAACCATAAAGCGTAAGTAGTAATAATGCCAACGACTGTTCCGCACGAATCAAGGGTAAGAACGAGACGATCGTTCCGATCAACGACTTTTGCCGCTCCTCGTCCCCTAGTATCGTATAGGCGGGCAACAAGAGAGAATAGAGCTTGCACCGCATCACGGCAGAATCCAGCTGTAACTCTCCATAGGCACGCAAGGTCTCGGTCGCCAGCTCACGATCTATAGCCGTAACGCCACCATCCCCCCAATGACGGCCCAACGCCTCATGAAGACCATTTTGTATCCGGGAATTGTCCAAACGGGTATATACATGCTTGCCTTCCTCGGCCAAGCTGATCACCTCATACTCGCCCGGCTGAACACGCAATAAAGGAACCCACATCCAGTTGTCCACGCATACCATTACCTCCCGCTCGCCGACACCGGGCTGTATTACTACACTTGCCTCAACACCTTTGAAACGACCATCCGTGATGCGTATCCGGTCTCCTTTACGCAAATAACCCGCTTCCGGCACATACACCGGAAGCTCATCCGAGTAAGAACGGGCCACCCAACGCAAGTTTTCCATCTCACGATCGGAGACAAAAGGATATGAGCCACGGCCATCCACGCTAGGCAGGAAATTATACAAGGGAAAATCTCGTTTCAAACGAAAGATCTCATACACAGAAGAGCGGATAAACACATAATTGTAGAGCAACGGACGGTGAGTCTCCACCAAACGCCCCTCACGGCGATGCATCTCCACGAAAGAGGGGGCGAAAAAATCGAACGTAGGCTCGCCCAAACGCACCCTGCGATCTAACTCCTTCTCCAAACCCTTGGCTGGACCTTTGTGACAAGCGGGAAGAGATAATACATACCATCTTACGGTGTGGACATCACGCAATGGTAAAGGGGGAAGATCATGACCCATAGATACTTCAATGCCATATCAGCACATTCTATTAATACGCTGATAATCTAATACTTAAATCAAATATTCTTTTCTATTCCCGAAAATTTTAAAGCAATAGAAACCATGTCAATATCTCTTCTATCGGGACGTGGAAGATCGGCTACTTGGGAAGTAGCGTAAAAGATAGGAAATGATTATTACCCAGTTGTAGAGACGGAGCGTGCTCCGTCTCCCACCATCTGGCAGTAATTTAAAATACCCATTTGAGGGGATGAGACGGGGCACGCCCCGTCTCTACACGATGTTCGTACGATTTTTTTGGGAGACGTGATGATGCAGGAAATATGAGGTCGTTTCGTCTCCATTGTCGTGTCCATACACCACGAATAGAAACGAAAAATCGAGGAAAGATAAATTTAGAAAACAAACAAAGCCTACACAAAGCCTAAAAATTGTTTGTTATTCGGTGTTTTTTACTAAATTTGCGGCGTGGAAGATTACGCTACTTCCCAAGTAGCCGATCGCCTACCCCACCTTTGATACATTATTATATATGCTCTCGAAGCAAGCCTTGTTCACCGCAGACATCTTATCCAAAGAGAAGCTCTTCAAATAGATTTGCGTCGTCTTGATTGATTGGTGTCCCAGCAATTCGCTGATCATCTCGATCGGTACACCCTGTTCCTTCAAGGTCGTTGCGAAAGAGTGACGGATTGAATACGAGGTAACCATTTCCGTCACACCACAGGCATTTGCCAGTTCCTTCAAGGAACTGTTGAAATCAGCCAAGGCAGAGGTATATTCCCGGAAGGCCTCTTCACCCGTTTTCGTCCCACTCAAGAAAGTGAATAGATAAGGAGAATCCCGAAGCGTGCCGGTCATTAACGCAGCCAACAACTCCTTGGCCACAGGCTGTATCTCGACCAACATCGGCGTACCCGTCTTCTGGCGGTTATACCTCAAGACACCATTCCGGATATCACTCTTTTTCAAATGAGCGAAATCGACAAACGCCATACCGCAAAACAAGAACATCAAACACAATGCCCGCTGTGTTTTCCGCAGCCCCGAATCATCCAACGGAGCGGTCATCAACAAACGCAAGGATTCCGTAGGCAACGCCTTCTTCTGTTTGCTTTTCACTCCCATGAAAATCCCCTTGAACAAATAACGGGAAAAAGGAGCCTCCCCATTCTCCATCGCCAACCCATACACACGGCGAATCCTACGCATATAGGTAGACACCGTATTCCACGAGCATTCCCGGTCCCGCAAATAGTCTTGATACCTCAAAAGCATTTCCCGGTCGATACGGGTATAAGGAATCACCTCCTGCCCACAAAAACGCAGGAATGAATTCAAGGCATCTTGATAACTCTTGGCGGACGAATAACGTCCTTGCTCTCTCAATCGGGCTATATACATCCGCATACCTTCCGCTAAATCATACTGTTTCATATTTTCACGTATAAAAAAAGTAAATTACAATAAAAAACACGGTTAATTCGTGATTGTCTACTTACATTTGCAGAAAAACAAATACCATGGACAAGATCGTAGAAATAGCCCGGTTCACCTATCCGGCGGATGCCCAACCGCTGATGGCCCTGTTGAGGTCAGAAGGGATAGAATGTTATCTCCGCAATGAGTTAAGCAGCCAGATCATGGCCGGTTACGTAGACGTAGGCGGCGCACGGGTGGAGATTCTGGAAAGCGACGTTCCCCGAGCCATGAAGATCATGGAGGAAGGCGGTTACGACCTACCCCGGGAAGACGAGCAAGCGGAACCGGTAGAACAAGTCGCCGGATTCGCACGTCATATCCCTTTTCTACGAAAATATCCCTTAGAGAAACAAATCATGATCCTATTCGTCATCATAGCTGTCTTTTTGGCTTTGGTGATTTACTTCGGATCGCTTATTTCATCAAACTAAACAAATGTAATCAATGGCACGCAGAAAGATAACAAATAGTCAAGCCGTATGTATCACCTTACTATGGGGTGTCTTATGCTACATGCTGCTTGTATACAGCGAAACGATCAATTTCGACGTCATATTTGCCCTTGTAGCCTCCGCTATCATTGTGTTCGTTCCGATCTATAAGAATTTCAAGCATAGAGACGAATAACATTTCGTCGTTTTTTCAAACTTAATATATCTAAATGATATTTTTTATGCATTTTCTCTTTCAATTATTTGCTAGTGTCAAAAATTAGCTTACCTTTGCCACGTCGTTAAACAAACGGCGTACGGATAACAAAATGGTATAACATTCTAAATATAAAATTCAGTCATGAAGGCAAGTGAAGTTTTAGACAACTTGAAAAGAAGATTTCCGAACGAACCGGAATATCATCAAGCAGTATCAGAGGTTTTAGGGACTATCGAGGAAGCTTACAACGAGCATCCGGAATTTGAGAAAAGCAACTTGATCGAGCGCCTTTGTATCCCCGATCGCATTTTCTCTTTCCGTGTAACTTGGATGGACGATAAGGGACAAATCCAGACGAACATGGGTTACCGTATCCAGCACAACAACGCTATCGGCCCGTACAAAGGCGGTATCCGTTTCCACGCTTCCGTAAACCAATCGATCCTTAAGTTCTTGGCTTTTGAGCAAACGTTTAAAAATTCACTGACTACATTGCCGATGGGTGGTGGTAAAGGAGGTTCCGACTTTAGCCCGAGAGGAAAGTCAAACGCTGAGATCATGCGTTTCTGCCAAGCCTTCATCCTTGAGTTATGGCGCCATATCGGTCCGGACACGGATGTTCCCGCCGGCGATATCGGTGTAGGCGGACGTGAGGTGGCTTATATGTATGGAATGTACAAGAAATTGGCTCGTGAGAATACGGGCACATTCACGGGTAAGGGTATCGAGTTCGGAGGTTCCTTGATCCGTCCGGAAGCTACAGGTTACGGAAACGTATATTTCTTGTTGCAGATGCTGAAAACCCGCAACATTGACATCAAGGACAAGGTAGTTTGTGTATCAGGTTCCGGAAACGTGGCTCAATATACGGTAGAGAAATTAATCAGTCTTGGAGCGAAAGTTGTCACGATGTCTGATTCCGACGGTTATATCTATGATCCGGATGGTATCGACCGTGAGAAACTGGATTATATCATGGAGTTGAAGAACTTGTATCGTGGCCGTATCCGTGAATACGCGGAGCAATACGGATGCAAATATGTACAAGGCGCTCGTCCTTGGGGAGAGAAATGTGACATCGCTATGCCGAGCGCAACCCAGAATGAGTTGAACGGCGACGATGCCAAGACTTTATTGGCTAACGGTTGCTTCGCCGTATCCGAGGGTGCTAACATGCCTTCTACACCAGAAGCTATCGACGCATTCCTTGAGGCCAAGATCCTTTACGCTCCGGGTAAGGCCGCTAACGCAGGTGGTGTATCCGTTTCCGGTCTTGAGATGACTCAGAACGCACAGAAGTTAAGCTGGAACAGCGAGGAAGTAGACCAGAAACTTCAGAGCATCATGGAAAACATCCACGAGCAATGCGTAAAATACGGAAAGCAAGAGGATGGTTACGTAAACTACGTGAAAGGCGCCAACGTAGCCGGTTTCATGAAGGTCGCTAAGGCTATGATGGCACAAGGAATACTCTAGGTAATTGAAAATTGAGAATTGAGAATTGAAAATTAGTTAGAGAGGAGAGATTGATGATCATATAAGCGAGGGGGATAGGCTTTGAGAGGCTATTCCCCTTTCTTATTTCCGACGAAGTCCCAATTTTCAATTTTCAATTCTTAATTTTCAATTAAAAAGCGGTATCTTAGTGCCGTAAATCGATAAGTATGATAACAGAAGAACTTAGGAAGCTATACCAATCATATACCGGATCACCGGCAGAGGAAATAACGGAGTTACCGTCATCCGGCTCTAACCGCCGGTATTTCAGGATAAAAGGTCCTGAGACGTTGATTGGAGTTAGTGGCACTTCTATTGAGGAGAACGAGGCTTTTATCTATATGGCAAAACATTTCCGGGGGAAGGGCTTACCCGTACCGCAAGTATATGCCAGCTCGGACGACCATTCATTTTATATCCAAGAAGATTTAGGAGATACGCTTCTTTTCAACGCCATCGAGAAAGGCCGTAAAAGCAGTGTATTCGACGAGGAGGAACGCCGTTTATTACACAAAACGATCACCAAACTCCCCGACATCCAGTTCTTGGGGTCCGACGGTTTCGATTTCTCATATTGCCATCCGCAAGCCGAGTTCAACCAACGGTCTATCCTTTGGGACTTGAATTATTTCAAGTACTGTTTCTTAAAGGCTACCGGGATGGAGTTTCAAGAAAACCGTCTGGAAGATGATTTCTTGAAGATGAGCGACGTATTGTTACGCAGTTCATCCGCCACGTTTCTATACCGCGATTTCCAGTCACGCAATGTTATGGTAAAGGACGGAGAGCCTTGGTTCATTGATTTTCAAGGTGGACGAAAAGGCCCGGTTTATTACGACGTGGCTTCCTTCCTTTGGCAGGCGAAAGCGAAATATCCGGAGGATCTGAGGAATGAATTACTATCGGATTATATCACGGCCCTACGTAAATATATCCCGGTAGACGAGGCTTACTTCCATAGCCAGCTGCGCCATTTCGTCCTGTTTAGGACCTTGCAGGTATTGGGGGCTTATGGTTTTCGGGGGTATTTCGAGAAAAAGCCTCATTTCATCCAAAGCGTCCCGTTCGCGATCGAGAACCTGCGGCAGTTATTGAAGAATGACTATCCGGAATACCCCTATTTATGCTCCGTCCTTCGTGAGCTTACCGGGTTGAAACAATTCACGGACGATATCCAGAAACATATGCTGGAAGTAAAAGTCATGAGCTTCGCCTATAAAAAAGGAATCCCGAACGACCCTAGCGGGAACGGAGGTGGATTCGTATTCGATTGCCGTGCGATAAATAACCCCGGTAAATACGAGCGTTACAACCATTTCACCGGTTTGGATGAGCCAGTGATCCAGTTCTTGGAGGATGACGGGGAGATCACGAACTTCCTCGAGCATGTCTACCATATCGTAGACGCCTCGGTAAAACGATATATGGATCGTGGATTCACCAATTTGATGATTTGTTTCGGATGTACGGGAGGACAGCACCGTTCGGTCTATTCCGCACAACATCTGGCGGAACATCTTAACACCAAGTTCGGAGTAAAAGTACATTTAGTACATAGAGAACAAAATATAGAACAACTCTTTAACCCTACATTATGAAAGCTATGATTTTCGCGGCCGGTACTGGTTCCAGACTGAAGCCGTTAACCGATCACACGCCAAAAGCGCTTATACCTATCGGGGGCAAACCGATGCTAGAACACGTCATACTGAAACTGAAATCCTCCGGTTTCGACCAGATCGTGATCAATATCCACCATTTAGGCAACCAGATCGTGGATTTTCTGGAGGCGAACAACAACTTCGGTGTCCGGATCGAAATCTCGGACGAGAGCGATTATCTGCTGGACACGGGAGGAGGAATCAAGAAGGCCACTTCTCTTTTATGCGGGAACGAGCCTTTCTTGATACATAATGTCGATATCTTATCGAACGTGGATCTCAAGAAACTATACGATACCCATGTACAAACGAACCCGTTGGCTACCTTACTCGTCAGCCAGCGCAATACCTCACGTTATCTATTATTTAATAAGGAGAATAGACTGTGTGGTTGGCGTAATCATGAGACCGGCGAGGTAAAATCTTACTATCCCTATTTTGACCCGGATCAACACAACGAGTACGCCTTTAGCGGAATCCACGTACTTTCGCCCAAGATATTGGAGCTGATGGAAGAATGGACCGGAAAGTTCTCTATCATTAACTTCTATCTGGCTATTTGCGCCAAAACCGATATCAGGGCTTATATGGCGGATAACCTAAAACTATTGGATATCGGCAAGCCGGAAACCTTGGCCGCCGCCGAGGAATGGCTACGAACATTATAAAACAGTACAATAGGCATTATAAGCCTCTAACGATGGGCATTATAAAGGGCTAACAACTGCGATCGTTAGCACCTTACAATGCCTATTGTTATTTTCTCAAGATTTCAGCACCACGCCAAGACTTTTCTTCCCATCCATCTTAATCGTAATCGGAGCATCAAAACGTACATGACGAAGATATTCCGTCTCCTCTACGGCAGGTTGCGCATTCAAGAACGCCTCATCGAACCAACCATCTCCCTTAAATGGATTAACCGTAAAATAGCCCACTCCGAACGAAGTCAGGTTCTGGAAGAAATGGGTACCTTGACTCGGGTCTACCCGATAATTCTCCAATCCGCATTCCACGATCACCCGTGCGTTACTGATATGCGGCCATTTCACCGGGATACCCAACCAAGAGTCGCTGCTCCCCCATCGGCCGGGGCCGACTAATACGTATCCTTTCTCCTGATCGGTGAACGAACGGTTCATCTTCTCGATCTCATAAGCGATCAACTGATTATTGGATGAATTAAAAGCGCCCGTCTTCACATAGATAATATCCTGTACGTCGCCAACGATACCATGCCCCAAAACACTGGTAGAAGAAAGGATGGTTTCCTCGTTCTTCACCAAGCTCAGATCCTCGTCCATAATCTCTTTATTATCTACGATCGGACGGATTTGCAACAGATAGAAAGTCGCCCTTGTATGATCCGACGGGTCCATGTTGACAGCGAACTCAATCTCTACCGGACGGCCCATTTCCTGCTGCCCGATCCGTAAGATCTGATCCAACGTATCCGCCAGCGGGAACACGTCATGCTGTAGGATATTCACGAAAGAAAGGATCTTACGACCGCCCGGATAATAACCGTCACGGATAATCTGATCGTACGGATCGTATGTAGAGACAATATATTTCAAGGAACCTTCAGCGTCAGCGTCCTTCAAGCCCAGCTTCACCAAGTTAAAGGCATCATCTACCGAGAAGGCTTCCGCCATATTCTTCAAATCCAAGGCATAGAAACGAGTCTGAGTCTCCCTAAGAGCGAAATCCATCGTACTCATCTGCAAGATGCTATGGGGATGTCGGGGAGAGAAACGCAAGGTTTGCCCGCCATCGACGATATACTTACCCAATCCCAAGGCGATATTCGCGATCCCATCTTCCGCCTTCTCGTTACCGATCGGATAGAAATTCAAGGAACGGGCCACGCCCGACATCGTCGGATAGAAATGATCATTATAACGGGAGCCCACCACTTCTTGCAAGACGATAGCCATCTTCTCCTGATCGATCAAGTTCGAGGTAGCCGTCATATACGCCTTACTATCCTTATAAAAGACAGAGGCATACACCGCCTTGATAGCGTCGCTCACCGTACGGAGCATATCGTATTTCTCCTCGATCTTAGGTACCATATACGTAGAATAGATCCCGGCGAAAGGTTGATAATGCGAATCTTCCAGCAGGCTGGAGGAACGCACGGCGATCGGGCTTTTCACCACATCGAAGAAAGCCATCAAGTCCTCGATTAAACGGGAGGGCAAGCTGGCCCGCAAGAAATACCGGAGGATCGTCTCGTCGTCCGCATCGCCCAGCGCTACCGGATACAACTCGTTCGTCTCCATGAACTCGTCGAAGATATCGGTACAGATCACGACCGTCTTCGGGATATTCACAGCAAAATTATCACTCTCCAGCTTAGGGTATCGCTTCACCATCGCACCGATAAAAGCAAGACCTCTACCCTTACCTCCCAGCGAACCGTCGCCGATACGGGCAAAATTACTATACTCATCAAAACGATCCTTCTGATAAACCGCCACGACACCCGTGTTCTTCATCCGGCGATATTGCACGATCAAGTCGAAAATCAATTTCCGGGCCTCATCCATATCCTTATAGTCACTCACGTCCACATGCTTCAAAACCTCGGCGGGCGGAAACATGGCACGGGAATAAAAGAAACGGGAGAAATGATTCCGGGAGAGATGGTAAACCAGCGAGTCGTCGGGAATCTGAAAGACTTTCTTTTGAAGGTCTTTCAAATCCTTGATGCGCATGATCTCCTCTTTCGTATGCGGATTCAAGATCACGAAATCGCCGAAACCGAAACGCTGCATGATCTTCTTTTTCAAATCCTGCGGATAACTCTTGGAATTCTTATCGATAAACGAGGCGTTCAGTTCCTTCGCGTACACATGGTTGCTGGCCTCCGAAGATTCCAGCACGAAAGGAATGATCAAACCCGTTTTCCGAACATACTGTCCGAACTTATAACCGGCATACGGATCTTTCACGCCATTGTGCATAAAACTCATATCCGAGATAATACCCAACATATTATCCCGATACTGATCAAAAATACGTACCGCCTCCTCGTAATTCCGGGCCAATTTGATCTTCGGACGACCCCGCATACGCAACGTACGCTGGTGATCGTTCAACGCCTCCTTCGCGAACATTTGGCTCTGCTCCAACACGAACTTATATAAATGAGGCAAAGCGGACGAATAGAAACGAATGGAATCCTCCACCAACAAGATGATCTGTACGCCCACGCTGGCCGTATCGTCCGGAGCGTTCATCTTATCCTCGATCAACTTGATAATCGCCAGTAACAACTCCGAGTTACCCAACCAGCTGAACACATAATCGATAGCGCTCAGATCCTCGTTGGCGATCCGCTTAGACACCTCTTTCGAGAAAGGAGTCAATACAACGATCGGGATATTCGGATAATGCACCTTTATCTCGCTCGCCGCAGCGAATATATCCCGGTTATCCATATTCGGCATGCAAATGATCAATTCGAAGTTCCGGTTCTTCAACTCATTCAAAGCCTCTTCCTCGGTAGTCACCTGCGTAAACCGGGGTGGGTAACGGAGGCTTAAGGAAGTATATTCGTTAAATATCTGCTCATCTACACGCCCGTCATCTTCCAGCATGAAGGAATCATATTTCGTAGCGATAAGCAATACATTATATATACGCTTATTCATTAGATTGGCAAACGGGGTGTCTCTGAACACCAAGTCTTTTAAGTTCGGTATACCGCTCATAATAGATTCTGATAGAATTATTCGAGTCAAATGTAAGGAAAAATAATAACTATTGAAACATGAAAGTACGCATTCTGACTCTAACTGAAGATTTTTAGGTTTTCACTGATAAAAAGTAAGCGAAACTCTTGGTCATTCCAAAGAATTACCTACATTTGCCAACAGAATGTTATCCTTTTAAAGAATATAAATGCTATGAAGACTGAAGTTATTTTATCAGCGCTAGAGGCAAAACATCCGGGAGAAAAGGAGTATTTGCAAGCAGTAAAAGAAGTGCTTTTATCAATTGAGGAAGTGTACAACCAACATCCGGAATTTGAGAAAGCGAAAATCATTGAACGCCTAGTTGAGCCGGAACGTATTTTCACTTTCCGTGTGCCTTGGGTAGATGATAAAGGTGAGATACAAGTTAACTTGGGATACCGTGTTCAGTTCAACAACGCAATCGGCCCGTACAAGGGAGGTATCCGTTTCCACCCGTCCGTTAACTTGTCTATCTTGAAATTCTTAGGATTCGAGCAAACATTTAAAAACGCTTTGACAACCCTTCCGATGGGTGGTGGCAAAGGCGGTTCCGATTTCGCTCCGAGAGGAAAGAGCGACGCCGAGATCATGCGTTTCTGCCAAGCGTTTATTCTTGAATTATGGCGTAATCTTGGTCCGGACAGGGATGTTCCGGCAGGCGATATAGGTGTAGGTGGCCGTGAGGTTGGTTATATGTACGGTATGTACAAGAAATTGGCTCGCGAGAACACAGGTACGTTCACGGGTAAGGGCATGGAGTTCGGAGGTTCTATCCTTCGTCCGGAAGCTACCGGCTTCGGCGCTCTTTACTTCGTACATCAAATGTTGGAGACTCACGGAATCGATATCAAGGACAAGACGGTCGCCATCTCCGGTTTCGGCAACGTGGCTTGGGGTGCCGCAACAAAGGCAACCGAGTTGGGCGCTAAAGTGGTTACTATCTCCGGTCCTGACGGATATATCTATGATCCGGCGGGTATCTCCGGCGAGAAGATCGACTATATGTTGGAATTGCGTAATTCCGGAAATGATATCGTAGCTCCTTACGCAGACGAATTCCCGGGCTCTACCTTCTATCCCGGCAAGAAACCTTGGGAACAAAAAGTAGATATAGCCTTGCCATGCGCTACCCAGAATGAGTTGAACGAGGCTGACGCTCGTAAGTTGATCGAGAACAAGACTTTGTGCGTAGCTGAGGTTTCTAACATGGGTTGTACGGCTGAGGCTGTAGACTTGTTCATCGAGCATAAGCAATTATTCGCTCCGGGTAAGGCTGTCAACGCCGGTGGTGTAGCTACTTCCGGATTAGAGATGACTCAGAACGCTATGCATATCTCATGGACCGCCGCCGAGGTAGACGCTAAATTACATCAGATCATGAGCGCAATCCACGAACAATGCGTAGCTCACGGTAAAGATGGCGAATATATCAATTATGTAAAAGGCGCAAATATCGCAGGCTTCATGAAAGTAGCGAAAGCTATGATGGCTCAAGGTATCGTATAAGAATAAGGTCAGTTTAGGCTAAATAAAAACATAGTTATGAATTCTTTGAACCTTAGTTATGGTTTGAGAATTTCATAACTATGTTTTTTAAGCTCATATCAGCGGACTTTCCCGGGGTTCTTAGCGATAAAATCCTTCCATCCCGTATACTTCTTTTCCGAGATCGGATTATTGGTTTGGAAATAATGACAAACAGCCGCCGCCAACCCATCCGTAGCGTCCAATTGCGGAAGCATAGACTCATCCGGTATCTTCAGATAGCGTTGTAGCATGCCGGCCACTTGTTCTTTCGCCGCATTTCCATTCCCCGTGATCGAGAGCTTGATTTTTAGAGGGGCGTACTCGAAGATCGGGATATCCCGCTCCAAGGCCGCCGCCATCGCTACTCCTTGTGCCCTTCCGAGTTTCAACATACTCTGTACGTTCTTCCCGAAGAAAGGCGCCTCGATAGCCAACTCATCCGGATGGTATTGATCGATCAAGGCCAAGACCCGTTCGAATATCTTACGCAGACGGAGATAATGATCCTCATATTTATTCAATTGCAGGATTCCCATAGCTTCCAGCTTCGGTTTATTCCCCTCGATCTTCAAGATTCCGTATCCCATCACGATCGTACCGGGGTCTATGCCTAATATAATACGGTCCTTGATCATTTAGGTAGCTCTATATCTTCCAACAGGGTAGAGAATCCAGCGATCTTCTCTTTATAACGTCCTATCAAATCTTGCTGCAAGGCTCCGCCTTCCTTACGCACCCACTCATTCAACGAATCGATATCCCTCGTATGAAACTGTACGGAAAAACTTTCACCTTCCTCATTCCGCGAATCCAAGATCCGTCTCAAATAAGGACTATAAAGGATACCGCTCTCGGAGGCTTTCGGTATATAACTATTCTTCAAATATTCCAGACACTCATCCACGATATCCTTATGGATATGAAAAGTCGTATTATAAACTATCATCTTCTTTCCTTTCTCTTGAAATTTCTTATACAAAGATAGCGCATATATCAAGAAAAGCCTTATATTTGCACATGAATTAACAAGACGGGGCATTAGCTCATCTGGCTAGAGCGACAGACTGGCAGTCTGTAGGTGATCGGTTCGAGTCCGATATGCTCCACAATTTAGCATATATCAAACATTTAGGGAATATCCAGCAACGGGTTTCCCTTTTGTCATTGATACTCTCTATGAGGCTTAGCAGGTATTGGTGTATTAGGTATCAGCCAACCTCTTGTCATAGTCACATATTCAGGGTAATCAGTTAAGACATGCGGCATTTAGTTTAAAACTCTTCTATACCCACACATTTATTTATTTTTTGTGAAGGAGGAATAACTCTTGAAACAGAAGGCTGTTGTGTATAATTTTGCATAAAGGTTATTTTTAAGGGAAACTACAATATATTATTAATCCTAGCCCAATAAAATCAAGGCCAATTGTAATTGGTTTACAACACCTAGAAAATAATATTGTGCAATGTAAAAATGAGGAAACCTTACGAGAAAAACAAGAAAGCCCCACTTTAAAATAAAGCAGGGCCAAAATTATTGTCAAACACTTCGAGCTTAAGCAAACTTAAGCGCAGTTTCATTTATCCTCTTACTCAAATCTAGCAGAGCTTCCGCAAAACGTTTACGTTCCTCTTCCGTAAATTGAGCGGGTTTACCATTAACCTTATTTCCATTTAAACGCTGGTAAAGCCAGTTCTTACTTTTTCCAAAATAAGCCTTCGCTATATAACTCAAAGAGATTGCATTCGCGACATCTCCTAATTCCAAAGCAAGTTTAACATCCTGCAATTCATTCTTAATCGCACGTAATCCTTCACGAGTAGAATCGACAAAAGCCTCACGTTCTTCCCCGGGCATTGATTCCATCTTACGGGCACGCTCTTCTTGAAACATCGCACGCTCCTCGGGAGACAGACTTTGGAACTTTTCAAAATCAGCCTGCATGTCCGCAGTTGGTAAAAATTTTGATAAGTCTCTCATAAATATATTATTTTTATCCCCCCAAAAGAGGGGTCTTGTTTATTACTCAGTTTTTTAGTTTTTCTTCGATCTCCGCAATCATATCCAAAATATCATTGATATATTGCTCGAACTCTGGATCTCCTTTTATTACTCGATTCCCTGTATGGAATTCAAAAAGCAACTTTAGGTTTTCCATTTGTTGAACGAGCTTCTCTCGCTCTTCTTTTGTCATCGACTTAAAATTTATCGTTAATACTCGTTTGGGTTGACAGCACAAATCTAATAATCCAAAGATTATTATACAAATAATCTTCGGATTATTTTCTGCAGTTTTATAGTACTAACAGATCATACCTGCACACCAACATTTGCTGAATGAATCCAGCTCTTCCCTCACTATTAGCAAGAAGGAATATAGGTCGTTATCCCTGCCTTGAATTGGTATGATAACGCTCAGAGCCGCATCTAGCATCTTATCGCCTTTACAGGATAAGGCTTGTACCCTTTTCTCCACCTCAAGGCATAATTCCACCTTGTCTGGCTCAGAACACCTTTGAAGTTTCACCATCAATTTCATAATGGCTCTACAATCGTACAATAAGGAAATTCGTTCTACAAAAGTGAATAATCCCATAAGACAAAATTTAAAGTTGCTTACCAGTTCCCTCTGGTAAGCTATTAAACACAAAAAAGGCGCAGGAACTACTGAATACTACCATCGTGAGGCTCTCGACTGCCCATCTCTAAGTAATAAACAATAGCCCTACGCCCCTATGGAGTATATTGTCCTTTCACAATGTGGAAAGGTATATAACAACATAGCGAGCGAGGGCGTTCTTGCCTATTATCCTTAGAGATTGAAATTGTCGAGATTTCACGATAGGATAATATGTCAAACGCACTTCGTTAACTAAATATGTCTTCCATCAGTGACCTAACGCCTTAGGTGTGACGGACTATAATGCAAAGTTACTAAATCGTTTGAATTGGAAAGAACTTATGGCTTATTAAATGCAAGGTAAACTTAATGAATATATCTAGGGGGGAGGTAGACATGAGGTCGTTCTTCTGTCCGGAATTAAAGGTAGGACATCTAAACTTGGAGCCCTATCGAGGAGTTAATTGTATGTAAATGGTATGTATTATCAACACAAAAAAAGGCAGCTACCATTACGATAGCTACCTTATCATGAAGAGCCGAAAGCCGGACTTGAACCGGCGACCTACGCATTACGAATGCGTTGCTCTACCAGCTGAGCTATTTCGGCAACATTTGTTTCTTTATTTCGGGCGCAAAGATACAGGGTTTATTTGACATCTGCAAGAAGATTCGCTAAAAAATCATCTAAATCCGCATCTAAATCTTTTAATAGAGGATCGTCCAGACGAAGCACATCATCGTCTATGAAGAGAAGTTCCTCTATCACAACAAAATCTTCATCAGTCAAGCTAACAGAAAGAGGTTTCATGAACCGGGGAGCGTCAAAAATATTCTTGGTGGATAAGATCGTAAGGACCGCCTTCACCGAAGCGGCAACCCGCTTATTGAATGCGTTCTCCTCCTCGTTCGAGTTCACCCAATCGAAGATAACGATCTTTTCGATCAAATGCTCCTCATCATCATAAATTTGCAGTTCCCCGCTTTCCGCATCGGCCTGCACATATAAGTCGCTTATAAAATTACCGGACTCATCCTTGGCCAGCTTTTCAATAGCCGACGTAAAAGCATTCTCGATGAGGGATTGAACCTTTGCTATATTTGCGTTCATATATTAATTCTCCTTTATTCGAATATGCGTCAAAAGTAATAATAATTCACCGAATAACGCCGTTAATCCTCACCAAATTGCACATTTAGTTTCTTATCGGAACGAATTCGTTCGGCCAACGCCTGCACATAGAGTTCCAATAATTTGGTACTCTTATCATTATCACCACTATTACGCTTGAATAAATCGTATGATTTATGAGCCCACTCATAGGCTTCTTTTAAATCTCCTCTCATCTCATGGCATAGGGCCAGATTAGAGGCCGCCTTCGCCCGGCTTTTCCAGTTTTCCGTACCCCGGTAAAGCCCGGACCAACGATCTTCCGCCATATCCCATTTCTCATTAGCCGCATAAGCGGAAGCCTCTTTCCAACGTGAACCCATTCCGGTAAAGTACCAACGAGTCTCCTTCTCCCAATGAGGAACAAAATTAGCGTAGACCTTCGCCCCGAAATATTTACCGGCTCCACGCAAAGCATTCTCCGGAGAGGGCAATACCTTATCCAAGATCGGCATATAATCCGCACTTTCCGCCCAATAAATACTATCTTTCATATGTACCGTCGCCAGTGGAGCCTCACGATCGGGAACGTAACTGCGTATCACGCCAGCCATCTGCACGTCGATCATTCCCATTACATACCCTTCGCCCAAGGTACCTACGCTTTTCTTCATATCGAACAGCAAGCGGTCGATGGAGATAACCGCATCGGCACCGGTCTCATCGCATAGCGACGCTACTTGCCCTTGGGTAAGTTTCGTATCCAGAAACGCCTGATTATCTTTTCGAACCGCATCATGGTAAAGCAATACGTCGTTAAAATAAGAAGCCTCCACGATAGCCTCCCCTAAAGTACGGCAAGCGTCAAACAGCGCACTATCCGCTTTCGCTTTGCAAGTATCCTGCTTTTCTCCCTGCAAGGTGTATTCGTAACCCGCATCCTCCGGTTGGGGGACGGCATTGTTTACGATAAGTACTTTAGCGACATTCTCTGGAAATGTCACCTCCGCAGGATTATACGTCTCGATACCTACATAATTAATCGTGCTACAAGCGGACAACAAACCCGCTATGCCTATAAAAAGAATGCTTCTCATCTTCATCTATTTAAAAGGGGGCGATTTACGCCCCCACATTATGTCAAATCACTCACAGCCTTGAAATAGCCGATAGACTCCGCGATCCCCAAGAATGGGTCTTTCATGTCTTTCTCGTATTCCAAGCTACACATTCCCGTGTAATTAACTTCCCGCATCATACGGATCAGCGCAGGGAAGTCGATCTTTCCACGACCGATCTCGATCCCGACTCCCGCCTTCGAAGAATCCGTCACGTCCTTGATATGCATATCAAACACCCGGGTGTGGTATTTCTTCAAGTCGGTCACAGGATCACAGCCGTTTCGCAAGTCATGTCCGACATCCAGACACATACCTATACGGGGGTCTAAATCCTTCGTATGCTCCCAAACGTCCGTAGCGTCGGGATACGTCTTGATATCAGGACCGTGCAAGTGGATGGCGTAATGGAAGTCATACTCCTTCACTTTTTTATCCACATAGGGTAAAAGCTCGTAATTCGGGACACCGACGATCAACTTCACTCCTACCCGCTTCGCATAATCAAACGCACGGTCTATCTCTTCCTCGCTCTTCATATAAATAGGACCTACGGCATATCCCGTCACTTTATGGGCAGCGCATTTATCATGAAAAGCCCTAATCTGCTCATCCGTACTATTCAACGGCAAATGGAAATCCTTGATGCAAAGATAATGGATATCTAATCGTTCCAACGTCTTCAACGTCGTATCTAAATCAAAATTAACGAAAGTATATCCCGCCATTCCCAGATGGAATGGATTTACGGCCTTCGGAGCCTTTGGTTTTACAGGGTCCGGCAAACCGGCCTTAGCGATAGCGGAAGTCCCCAACAAGAGAGCCCCGGCCAATCCTTGCTTAAAAAATAAACGTCTTGAGTGTTTCATGGTTTATATTATATATAATAATGTATACTATCATCATAAACAGTTTTCACCCCGCAAGATAATAAAAAGATCTTTACGAGCCAGCATTCGGACGAATCAGTGGCAAAGTTACATAAAAGATCGAGCCTTTTCCCAGCTCAGAGGTAACCCATATCTTTCCTCCCATTTGCTCTACCAATCCCCGACAGATAGCCAATCCCAGTCCAACGCCTTTGCTCCAACTGTCCAATTGGACAAAACGGCTGAATATGGAATCGATCTTATCTCTCGGTATTCCCTCTCCGCTATCCTCCACGAAAAACTCGACAGAAGCCGCCGTTCTCTTATATCCAAAACGGATGAACCCCTTCTCGGTATGCTTGATCGAATTCGTGAGCAAATTCGTAAGGATTTGTGTCAAGCGGTTCTTATCAGCCTCCATCACCAAGGCCTCGCAGTCGCTCAGTCGCAACTCTATGCCCGACGGCATACGCAACAAGATCATGCTATAAATCTCTTTCATCAGTAAACCAATATCCAGCTCCTTATAAATCAGAGGCATGGAATTTGACTCGATCTTAGAAAGATCGAGCACATCCCCGATCAACCGCTGCAACAACTCATTATTACTTTGGATGATATTTGAGAACTCAAGCCTTGTCTCCCGGTCTTCCTCATCCACCAATACTTGCGAGAAACCTACGATAGCGTTCAAAGGTGTCCGTATCTCATGATTCATGTTCGCTAAAAATGCGGACTTTAGGCGATCGGCTTCCTCCGCCTTTTCCTTAGCCCTCTCTAGCCTCAATCCGTACCGATGCCGGGAATACGAGATATATCCCAAGAAGCAACAGATGATCATCAAAATCGCAAGACCTCCCCCCATTGTCAATAAATTAGCACGTAGATGGCTCGCATCCAGTTCCATCTTCTTATTTGCCAATTCCAGTTTATCCACATCATGCTGGTTCCTCAGCATAGCCAAATCCGCATAAAATTCGGCGCTCATAAGCGAGTCTTTCAAATGCGTATATATTTGATAGGTCTTAGCGGATTTTATCCCCTCCCCTTTCTGTAAAAGGATATCCGCCTTTTTCGCCAACATCAATAGTATTTGGGTATTCTTCTTTTCAGAGCTAACGATAGAGAGTAACGTATCGACAAAGGTTAGAGCCCTGTCATAGTCTTTTATAAATATAGAATAGTCCAGCTCCAAGTTCATAACCGTTTGAGTCTCTCTAACTAAATTCGCCTCTTCCACACAACGTTTGGTCAATATTAAATGCGAATGGGCTAATTTGGCATCATTCATCTCGATACCTTGAACCGCATACGAACGGTGATAGAGATACTTAAGGTAATTCACCGACATCTCTTCATTCAATTCCGTAATCCCATTCCCGTCACAATAGTCGATATAGGCTTTCAACTTCTCCAGATAGCGTTTCCTTGTCTCGACCATCCTCCCTTTGTTCAATATCTGGCGAATGATATAAATCCGCTTGGGCAAAGGGGTGTCACGCTCCTCCATTCCCTGAAGCACCTCTTCGTATAAGGCGATACCTTCACTCATGAATCCCGTCTCGATATAAAAGTCCGCTAACGCTTGGTTCGCCATATCGGCACCCTCCGGGAAATTCAATTCTTTAGAAAGGGCCTTCAACGCATTCACCTCCCGCAGAACCCCATCATCCTCCCGGCGGCTCGTCATGGTATAGATATTCCAGCCTTTTACCCGAAACAGGTCCTCAATACGCCCTACCTCCAAAAACACAGGCTCCGCCTTTTGTATGAAATAGCGCATACTATCCGTATTTTTCGAATAGTAATAGCGAATTAGCCTATACAATTCGTCCGCCTCCTGCCGGCGCAAGCTATCACTCCCCGCCGCCAATATACGAACGGATGACAGTAAAAGCAGGAATAGGAAAATAATACGTAGTTGTCTCATACCGCAAGATTATAATAATTATCACTACGAGCTTATCCTCGGCCGTATCAATGGCAAAGTCACATAGAAGACAGAGCCTTCACCTACCCTCGAAGTAACCCGGATATTTCCACCCATCTGTTCAACCAAGCCTTGGCAAATAGCGAGCCCCAAGCCAACCCCCTTACTCCAGTTATCCAATTGCACGAAACGGCTGAATATCGTATCGATCTTATCTTCCGGTATTCCTTCTCCACTATCTTGCACGAAGAACTCCACGGATAAAGCCGATCTCTTATATCCGAAACGAATAGATCCCTCTTGTGTATGCTTGATCGCATTCGTCAACAGATTTGTCAGGATTTGAGTCAGACGATTCCGGTCAGTCTCCATAACCAGCTCCTCACAATCATATAATTCAAGCTCCACCCCCTCATGCATACGCAATAGGATCATGCTATAAATCTCTTTCATCAAGGTAGGGATATCTTGGTCCTTATAAATGAGAGGCATCGAATTTGACTCGATCTTGGATAGGTCCAGGACATCCGCGATTAACCGCTGCAACAGCTCGTTATTATTCTGGATAATGTCCGCAAACTCTTGTCTTGTTTCCCGATCCTCCTCATCAACCAATACTTGTGAGAAACCGACAATGGCATTTAATGGAGTACGTATCTCATGATTCATATTGGCAAGGAAAGCCGATTTCAGACGATCGGCTTCCTCCGCCTTATCTTTTGCCTGTTTCAATTGCAATCCATATTTATGCCGTGAATAAGAAATATACCCCAAAGAGCAACAAACCAGCAACAATAGAACAAGCCCTCCACCCATCACCAATAATTTCGTACGTGAATGAGCCGCCTCCAATTCCATCTTCTTATTTGCCAATTCCAATTTATCCACGTCATGACGAGCTCGTAAATTCGCTAAATCATTATAAAATGCAGCATTAGTCACTGAATCCTTCAAACTGATATACTCGCGATACGCATCCGCAGCCTCCATTCCATGACCTGAATTATAGCATATTATGGCCTTATCCTTCATCAATCCCAATACGGATACCGCCCTCTTACGTTGTAAGCAATAATCAATTAACTCATTAGCCAATGCTTTCCCCCGCTCATAATCGCCCGATATCCGATAATAGAGTAAACGGATATTAGAAATCGAGAGATATTCATTCCTCATGTTACAGTCTTTAACCAACTTCTCTGCACGAACTAGATGGTAAGATGTGAGGGAGACATCTTTCTTATCAATACCCAGCAAGGCGTAACTACGGTGATAGAGATATTTAACATAATATAAAGGAGTATCTTCGTCTAATTCCTCTATTCCTTTTTCTTCGCATTCCACGATATACTCTTTCAATTTCTTTAAATAAAACAGTCTCTTCGATGCTTGGATATTTTCATTTTGTAAATGCCGGATAACGGTAATCCTTTTGGCCAATGGGGAATCCCTTTTCTCCATATCCAGGAAAACCTCCTCATACAAGGCGATTCCCTCCGCGTCAAATCCCGTACTGAAGTAAAAATCCGCCAGGGCTTGATTCGCCATATCGATACCATCCGGAAAATCAAGTTCGCTGGATAGATCTTTCAATGCCTGTACATTCTCTAGCACCCTTTCCTTCTCGCCATTACTCGATAAAGCGTAAATATACCATCCTTTAATCCGGCAAAGATCCTCATAACGTTTTTGGGCTAAATAAATAGGCTCGGCTTTCTTTATGAAAAAATGCATACTGTCTATATTCCGGGAATAATAATACCGGATGATCTGGAACAAAGCGTTGCCTTTATAAGTATCATCCTTACTCAACTCCGCCTCCTTGAGCAATCTATCCGCATAATATTTATAATCCAGCCCTTGTCCTTTATCACTAGCAAGTTCATCCAACTTCACAAGCCTGTCACCCGAAGGCATTTTTGCCAGCACACATTCCATGCTATCGATATCAGTGGCCGCAGTAGCTACAAATATTGGGGTAAGAGATAAATATATTATTAACAGTATGTTTCGCATTTAAAGTTTACAAAATAGACATCAATTAGTTAACGTGTGGCAAGTTAGTAAAATTTAGACAACAGCGTATCATTATTTACAAGTTTAATATTATAATTTTCAACTCAATCAACAAAAAAGCCTATATCAATCAAAGAAAGATTGATATAGGCTCTTATTTCAAAGAAACAGCTGTTCTCTTTATTTTGTCAAGGCGGCGATACTTTCCTCGATAGACTTAATCTTCGATTCGGCATCGGCTTGCTTTTTCTTCTCCATCTCGATTACTTTCGCCGGGGCTTTGCTTACGAAATTCTCATTGCCTAATTTCTTCATGACAGAAGTCAAGAAACCTTTTTGGTATTTCAATTCTTCTTGAAGCTTAGCCAACTCTTCTTCCACATTGATCAGATTGCCTAAAGGTACGGCATATTCAGTCGTACGTACCAAGAACGATACAGCGCCGGCCGCTTTCTCCTCTACCTTGGAGATGGAAGAGAGGTTACACATCTTAGCGATCACAGCGTTGAATGCCTCATTGTGCTCACCCACGATCTGCAATTCCAGCGCATCCTTATTCGGTATATTCTTTTGCAAACGAATTGTACGGACACCGCCAACGATCTCTTTCACGATCTCGAAAGCATCCAAATAAGCGCTATCCGCAACAGCTACTTCCGGCATTTGGGCAACCATCAAGCTCTCACCTTCCTTACGAGGCTCAAGGGCTTGCCATAATTCCTCGGTAATAAACGGCATGAAAGGATGAAGCAAACGAAGCAAGGCATCGAAGAAACCGAGTGTAGCCTCATAAGTAGCCTTGTCGATCGGCTGCTGATACCCCGGTTTTACCATCTCCAGATACCATGAGGAGAACTCATCCCAGAACAATTTATAGACAGCCATCATCGCCTCGCTCAGACGATATTTACTGAAAGAATCGTCTACCTCGGCGATTGTCTTATCCAGCTGCATCTTGAACCATTTCACGGCGATAGCGGAAGCCTCCGGCTGGGCGATCGTATCGTCTACCGTCCAGCCCTTCACCAAGCGGAAAGCGTTCCATATCTTATTATTGAAGTTACGTCCTTGCTCGCACAAAGCATCATCGAAAGGAATATCATTTCCGGCAGGAGCCGCGAGCATCAAGCCCATACGTACGCCGTCCGCACCGTATTGCTCGATCAATTGCAACGGATCGGGAGAGTTTCCTAAAGATTTGGACATCTTACGTCCCAGCTTATCGCGAACGATACCCGTAAAGTAAACGCTCTTAAACGGCATTTTCCCTCTGTACTCATAGCCGGCCATAATCATACGGGCTACCCAGAAGAAAATAATATCCGGTCCGGTTACCAAATCACTGGTCGGATAGTAATAATTGATTTCCTCATTATCCGGGTTATTGATACCGTCGAACAGGGAGATCGGCCACAGCCAAGAAGAGAACCAAGTGTCCAATACGTCCTCGTCCTGACGCAAATCAGACATGGTCAGATTCGGGTTACCGCATTTCTCTTTCGCCAGTTCCAAAGCTTTCTCTTCCGTCTCGGCTACCACGTAACCGCCTTCCGGTAAGAAGTAAGCTGGGATACGGTGCCCCCACCAAAGCTGACGGCTGATACACCAGTCCTTGATATTCTCCATCCAATGGCGATAGGTATTCTTGAATTTCGGCGGATAGAACTTGATATCGTCGTTCATGACCGGCTCCAAGGCGATCTGGGCTAGATGTTCCATCTTCAAGAACCATTGCATAGACAATTTCGGTTCGATAGGCACGTTCGTACGCTCCGAGAAACCCACCTTGTTCTCGTAAGCCTCTACCTTCTCCAAAAGGTCAGCGTTACGCAAGTCTTCCTCGATTTGCTTGCGGACATCAAAACGATCCATGCCCACGTACAGGCCAGCGGCCTCGCTCAGCGTACCGTTATCGTTGAATATATCGATAGAAGGCAAATTATATTTCTCGCCCAACATATAGTCGTTTACATCGTGTGCCGGGGTCACTTTCAAACAGCCCGTACCGAACTCTATATCTACGTAATCATCCTCGATCACCGGAATCTCACGGCCTACCAGCGGAACGATCACTTTCTTTCCTCTCAGATGTTGGTTCTTCGGGTCGTTCGGGTTGATACACATCGCCGTATCTCCCATAATCGTCTCCGGACGGGTAGTGGCGACAATGGCGTATCCCTCCTCGCCTACGATCTTATAGCGAAGATAGTACAACTTACTATGCTCTTCCTTATAGATAACCTCCTCATCGGACAGGGCCGTCAACGCCTTCGGGTCCCAATTCACCATACGGACACCCCGGTAGATCAAACCTTTCTTATATAGATCGACAAAAACCTTGATAACGCTCTCCGAACGTTTCTCGTCCATCGTGAACGCCGTACGATCCCAATCGCAGGAAGCACCCAATTTACGAAGTTGCTTCAAGATAATGCCGCCATGCTCTTCTTTCCATTCCCAAGCATGCCGCAAAAACTCGTCGCGAGTCAGATCGGTCTTCTTGATTCCTTGCCCGGCCAAACGATTCACCACTTTCGCCTCCGTTGCGATCGAAGCATGGTCCGTACCCGGTACCCAACAAGCGTTCTTACCCATCATACGGGCACGGCGAACCAAGATATCTTGGATCGTATTGTTAAGCATATGTCCCATGTGCAATACGCCGGTGACGTTAGGGGGCGGGATTACAATCGTATACGGCTCACGGCCGTCTGGCTTTGACTTAAAGAAGCCGTTATCCAACCAATACTGATACCACTTCCCCTCTACTTCAGCGGGATTGTACTTACTAGCGATTTCCATATTTTTATAACTAATTAGTCTTTACACATTTCTCGATCCGCAAAAGTACAAAAAATATAGACAAAAAACGCTGAGCATCGGGAAATATAGTCGGCCGAGACAATAGGCATTCCCTGTCGGACACGCCACTATTCTACAAACCACGACGTGGTTTATACAGACCAAGCCGTGGATTGTACAGATCACGACGTGATTTATAAGGACCACGCCGCTATTTTGAAAATAGAGTGAATGGCAATTACTTTTACATCCGGGGATTTGAAGGTTTATTCCTATAACAAGCAAACTATTTATAACGGTTTTTCTATTCCGCGCTATTGCAGTTTCGCGTAAATGCCTGTATCTTCGCGTACTATAAAAAATAGATATGAGAAAGCGATCTGAGTATAAAGGAGGGGATAATCGACGTAAACCCTCTAAAGAACGACGGGTAACGGTGGGTGAAAGTAACACTTTGCTACCTTTCCTGTTCGAGTTATTAAAAGAACAAAGCCGTTCATCCGTGAAAGGATTATTGAGCAGGGGACAGATCTCGGTAAACGGGAAAGTCACCCGGCAGTTCGATGCCCCGCTGAACCCTAACGATACGGTCGGAATCAACTATGGAAGAGGGAAGGTGGAATTCAACAATCCGTTACTTAGAATTGTTTGGGAAGATGATGACCTCATCGTGATCAACAAGAGGGAAGGCTTGCTATCCGTATCTACCGATCGTGTTAAAGAGCGTACGGCATATCGCTTATTAAGCGATTATGTGAAACAATCCGATCCTCGTAATAAGATATTCGTTTTGCACCGTCTGGATCGGGATACGTCTGGTATCATGATGTTCGCTAAAAATCAAGGCGTAAAGGAACAACTTCAATCCAACTGGAGCGAAATGATTACCCAACGTACCTATGTAGCGGTAATAGAAGGCAGGCCGGAGAAAGATACGGATTTGATCGTTTCCAATCTTGTTGAGAATAAGAATATGCAAGTGTATGTGACGTTGGAGGGAGACGGAAAAGAAGCGATCACTCGCTACCGCCTGTTACAAACGAACAATAGCTATTCGCTTCTGGAACTGGAACTGGAAACGGGACGTAAGAACCAAATCCGCGCCCAGATGCAATCTATCGGTCACCCGGTAGCCGGCGACACCAAATATGGAGCGGAGACGAATCCTGCGGGACGTTTGATGCTTCATGCCCGTAAACTCTGTTTTATCCACCCGGTAACGGGAGAGGAAATGCGTTTTGAGACCCGGATTCCGGAGATCTTTTCATCAACAGCAAAGTAACTTTAGCAATAAATAATAAAAATGAAGAAACTCATCAGTTCGATCATGCTGGCGCTATTAGCGCTGGTAGCGCAGGCACAAATACTTACGCCTGTCAAATGGAAAATTAAACTAGACGACAAGGGCGGCGCACCCGAGAAAGAGATCGTCTTTACCGCCACGGCGGACAAAGGTTGGCACCTGTATGACATGAACCTGCCGGAAGGAGGTCCTGTATCTACATCTTTCACATTCGAGACATTGAATGGAGCTGAACTGATTGGTCAACCGGTTCCTTCTGTAAAGCCGACCACGGTTTACGACGAGCAATTCGCCATGAACCTTCGTTGGTATCCGGGTACGGTATCGTTCATCCAAAAACTAAAAATTACCGATCCCACTAAATTCAAGGTAGAGGGCGAGGTGGAATTTATGGCTTGTAATGACGAGACTTGCCTTCCCCCAGATCAAATACCTTTCTCTTTCGATAAGAAAAGTATCCATCTAGATCCAGCTCTGGCAGCTAATAGCTCGACTACAGAGGTGGATAAAGATGACGCCACGACCGTACAGCCGGATACGCAGGTCGTAGCGGAAGATGCTAGCGAGTTGAACACTCCGGACCCTGCCGCTAAAGAGACACCGGCTATGACATCTCCCAAAGCGTCCGACAGCTTAACCGATAGCCCGAATCTTTGGTCTCCGGTGATCGACCAATTGAAAGCGTTCGGTGATTCTACGGTATCGGCGGCAGATACCTCTTGGTTATTCATCTTCTTCGCAGGTTTCTTAGGTGGTTTGATCGCCTTATTGACTCCTTGCGTTTGGCCGATGATCCCTATGACGGTTAGCTTCTTCCTGAAACGTACGAAAGATCGTAAGAAAGCGATTCGCGACGCTATCACCTATGGATTATCTATTATCGTAATCTATTTGGTTATGGGCTTGTTAATTACCGGTATCTTCGGAGCGAGCGCATTGAATGATTTATCAACGAACGCGATCTTTAATATCCTGTTCTTCTTGTTGCTGGTAGTATTCGCAGTCTCCTTCTTCGGAGCCTTCGAGCTGGTATTACCTGCGTCATGGACCAGTAAATTGGATAGCAAGGCCGATTCAACGACCGGTATATTGAGTATTTTCTTTATGTCGTTTACGTTGGTATTGGTATCTTTCTCTTGTACGGGTCCGATTATCGGAACCTTGTTGGTACAGGCAGCTTCTATGGGTACGGCGGTAGGACCGGCTATCGGTATGTTTGGTTTCGCCTTGGCGTTATCCATCCCGTTCAGTGTCTTCGCCATCTTCCCGAATATGCTGCAAAGTATGCCGAAATCCGGCGGATGGTTGAATTCAGTGAAGGTCGTATTGGGCTTCTTGGAGTTGGCATTGGCTTTGAAGTTCCTTTCCGTAGCGGACTTAGCGTATGGTTGGCGTTTACTAGACCGTGAGGCTTTTATCGTGCTTTGGATCGTGATCTTCAGCTTATTGGGTGTTTATTTATTAGGAAAGATCAAGTTTAGCCATGATAGCGAAGTAAAATATGTATCTGTTCCTCGTCTGTTTATGGCGATTATCTCTTTCGCTTTCGCCATTTACATGGTTCCGGGACTTTGGGGCGCTCCGTTAAAGGCGATCAGCGCATTCGCTCCTCCGTTGTATACACAAGATTTCAATCTATACAAAAACGAGGTACACGCCGCGTTCGACGATTATGAATCCGGTATGGCTTATGCCAAGAAGGTAAATAAACCCGTCATGATCGACTTCTCCGGTTTCGGTTGCGTAAACTGCCGTAAGATGGAGGCTTCCGTTTGGACAGACCCTAAGGTGAAGCAAATGCTAGAAAATGATTACGTGCTAATCACTCTCATGGTAGACGATAAGACCAAGCTCCCGCAACCCATCGAGATCCAAGAGAACGGAAAGACTCGTAAGTTGAAGACGATCGGTGATAAATGGAGTTATTTGCAACGAAGCAAGTTCGGTTCTAATGCCCAGCCATTCTACATCTTATTGAATGACGAGGGACAGCCGCTCGGACCTTCATACGCATTCAATGAGGATGTTTCCAAATACATCCAGTTCCTTCAAAACGGATTGAAAGAATTCAAGAAAGAACAACAATAAAACACATACAGAGGGCCGGGTTCTACCCTGCCCTCTTTCTTTTACAATCATTATCGAATAAGTAAATAATATGGCAACTAGAGAAGAGAAGATGGAAGCCTTCGGGCAATTACTCGACATTCTGGATGAATTACGGGTAAAATGCCCATGGGATCGTAAACAGACAAACGAGAGCCTCCGCACGAATACAATCGAGGAAACCTATGAATTATGCGAGGCCCTGATGCGTGAGGATAACACAAACATAAAAAAGGAATTAGGAGACCTGTTATTGCACATCGTCTTTTATTCCAAGATCGGCGAGGAAAAAGAAGCTTTCGATATCAAGGATGTCTGCGACAGCCTTTGCCAGAAACTGATTTACCGCCATCCACACGTATTCGGAGATACCTCCGCCGATACCGCTCAAAAGGTAGAGCAAAGCTGGGAGCAGCTTAAGTTGAAAGAAAAGGGGGGTAACAAAACCGTACTGGAGGGTGTTCCCGCTTCCCTCCCATCCGTAGTAAAAGCGCATCGTATCCAAGATAAGGCCCGTAACGTAGGTTTCGACTGGGAACAACGTGATCAAGTATGGGATAAGGTACAGGAGGAATTTAATGAGTTGAAAACCGAGATAGACAGGATGGACGCAGATAAGATGGAAGCTGAGTTCGGAGATCTCTTCTTTAGCTTGATCAACGCTGCCCGCCTATACAAAATAAATCCGGACAACGCATTGGAACGCACGAACCAGAAGTTTATCCGCCGTTTTAATTATTTGGAGGAGCACACGATCCAAGAAGGTCGTTCCTTGAAAGAAATGACATTGGAGGAAATGGACCAACTATGGAATGAGGCCAAGGCCAAAGGCTTATAAAGCAAGGATAAGGGCAAAACAAAAGGGGAACCGACATCACGTCGCCACCCCTCCCTTAACTTAAACGCCAAAACTAAATCTAAACAAAAAACACAAATAATGATAATATTTTACTTTTTCTGTTTCTCTTCCTTCTTGTTGTCCCGGCCACTCTTCATGAAATTCCGGACAAACTTATATTCCGCATTTCGGTACTTATAGACCTTTTCGGGAGAAAGTATCTTCTTGAATCTCTCAAAATACTCTTTTTCCAACTGTGCCTCTTTTATCTCAACATCCAGACATTCGTCTATCACTTTGTTATAATCAGCATCTGTCGGATTCTCCTTATGTCGAATTTCTTTTGATAACTTACGACATTCACGACCTACCTCAAATTTTTTCTGTCGCAACTCATTGCATAAAGGAATAAATTGTGCAGCTTCCTCAGGTGTAAGGCCAACTTCAGCCGTAATAAAAGCATTCCGCCTTGCTTCGAATGCTTCTCTATCAAAATGTCTTTGCTCTTTCTTCTCTTGTGCCGTAGCATTGAAAGAGAGTAGAACCGAAATCGCCACAAATGTAATAAAAAATATTTTATTCATACAAGTATTATTACAAAAATCTTCGATAAAATTACTATTTTAAACTTTATTCAGAATAGGAAAGTTCCTCATCTAAGAGATAATTGGCGTACTGAGCTTCCAAATACTCCAAATACTCCTCATCTTCTTCCGCTTCAATAGCGTCTAAAGCCGTTGTCGGGACTTCCGTCCGGACCAGTAAAGAATCAGACGCAGTACTACCATCGGAACCGTTTATTCCCACGATAGCCTTGAAAAACAAACCAAGACCAGCGAATACCGCAGCCATGTACAACCACGGACGAACACGATCCATCAAGGAAATCCGTTTCGCCCTCTCCTCCGGCTTCTCGGGGAGCTGACTCATGATCCGCTCCGTAAGCCCTTCCATATACCCTTCCGGTACAGTGAAAGGATTAGTTCCTTTCAAGCGATCTAGGTTGTTTTCTTCTTTTTTCATACTTTTTCTCTTTTTATATTGCTTTGACAGCGATTCGGGCAAAAGGTTTAAACCTCTTTTGTTAAAAACTCCTCGATTTTTTTCACCGCATGATGATACGAAGCCTTCAAAGCCCCGACAGAGGTACCTAGTATCTCGGACATCTCCTCGTACTTCATCTCCTCGTTATACTTCATATTGAAAACCAAGCGTTGTTTCTCCGGCAAGGTAAGAATAGCGTTTTGCAATCTTACCTGTATCTCGTCACCATCGAAGTATTCATCCCCTTTCAAACGTTCCAGCAAAAAGGTATCCGCATCGTCGATAGATACGTTATTCATATTTCGCTGTTTGTTTAGGAAAGTAATGCATTCGTTGATCGCGATCTTATAAAGCCATGTAGATAATTTGGCCTCACCACGAAAAAGCTCGATGTTCGTCCAAGCTTTCAAAAATGTATTTTGGAGTAAGTCGTTCGCATCCTCATGATCCAGTACCATCTTTCGTATATGCCAATACAACTTCTCGCCATACAAGCTTACGACCTTGGCGAAGGCCTCACGTTGTCGGGCCGGGTCCCGAAGCTGTACTACAATTTCGTCTTCTGTATAGGATTGCATTTTTTCTATTTTGGGAAGTGCCCAGAACAGGACTCGAACCTGCACGATCGCAAAACCACTCGCACCTGAAACGAGCGCGTCTACCAATTCCGCCACCTGGGCTTTTTTTAATCATTCTGAAGCGCAACCTATCGGTATTGCGCATACAAAGGTAATCGTTTTTTCCAATTAGCAAGTAAATGAAAATAAAAAAAGCGACCGTCCCTTCCGGAACGGCCGCCCATATCATTAATCACGGGAGTCGATTACATCATACCACCCATTCCGCCGCCCATACCCGGGTTCATCGGAGGCATAGCCGGAGTCTCTTCTTTCTTCTCTGCGATCACACACTCTGTAGTCAAGAACATACCTGCGATAGAAGCAGCGTTCTCCAATGCTACGCGAGTTACCTTAGCTGGGTCGATTACACCAGCCTCGCACAAATTCTCGAAACAGTCCTTACGAGCGTTGTAACCGAAGTCGCCCTTGCCTTCCTTCACTTTCTGAACGATAACGGCACCTTCCTTACCAGCGTTAGCTACGATCTGGCGAAGCGGCTCCTCGATAGCGCGCTTAACGATCTCGATACCTGTAGTCTCGTCCTCGTTGTCGCCCTTCATGCCTTCCAATGCATCGATAGCACGGATATAGGCTACACCACCACCGGGCACCGTACCTTCTTCGATAGCGGCACGAGTTGCGTGCAATGCGTCATCCACACGGTCTTTCTTCTCTTTCATCTCAACCTCAGAAGGAGCACCTACGTAAAGAACAGCTACACCGCCGGCCATCTTAGCCAAACGCTCTTGCAATTTCTCTTTATCATAATCAGATGTCGTATTCTCCATCTGGATCTTGATCTGGCCGATACGAGCTTGGATAGCCTCCTTGTCACCAGCACCATTTACAATGGTAGTGGTATCTTTGTCTACCGTGATCTTCTCAGCGGTACCTAGCATATCCATTGTAGCACCTTCCAATTTCAAACCTTTCTCCTCAGAGATAACCGTACCGCCTGTCAATACAGCGATATCTTCCAACATAGCCTTACGACGGTCGCCGAAGCCCGGAGCCTTAACAGCGCAGATCTTCAAGGAACCACGCAGACGGTTCACTACCAATGTAGCCAAAGCCTCGCTGTCGATATCCTCAGCGATGATCAAAAGAGGACGTCCGCTCTGTACGGTCGGCTCAAGGATAGGAAGAAGGTCTTTTAATACGGAGATCTTCTTGTCATAAATCAAGATATACGGATTCTCCATCTGGCACTCCATCTTCTCTGTATCCGTTACGAAGTACGGAGAGATATAACCGCGGTCGAACTGCATACCCTCAACTACGTCAACTGTAGTTTCAGTACCTTTAGCTTCCTCAACCGTGATAACACCTTCAGTCTTCACACGTTGCATAGCCTCCGCGATCAACTTACCGATAGCCTCGTCACCATTTGCGGAGATCTTCGCTACATGCTCGATCTTCTCGAACTTATCACCTACAGCCTCAGCTTGGTTAGCGATGCTCTCTACAACCTTAGCGACAGCCTTGTCGATACCACGTTTCAAATCCATCGGGTTCGCTCCGGCAGTAACGTTCTTTAAACCGACACCAATGATAGACTGAGCCAAAACCGTAGCTGTAGTCGTACCGTCACCGGCGTTATCGTTTGTCTTGGAAGCCACTTCCTTAACCAATTGAGCACCCATGTTCTCGAACGGGCAAGTCAACTCAACTTCTTTAGCAACCGTTACACCATCTTTCGTGATGTGAGGAGCTCCGAATTTCTTCTCGATAATTACGTTACGACCTTTCGGGCCTAATGTTACCTTAACAGCATTAGCCAACTCATCCACACCTTTCTTCAAAAGGTCGCGGGCATCCATATCGTATTTAATCTCTTTTGCCATGATTGTATCTCTTTTTAATATTGTTGTTTATAAAAATGAATTAGATAATAGCTAAAACGTCTGCTTGGCGCATGATCAAGTATTTCTCACCATCTAGTTCGATTTCCGTACCTGCATACTTACCATACAATACGTTATCACCAACCTTTACAACCATCTCCTCGTCTTTCGTTCCGTTACCTACGGCTACAATCTCACCCTTTAAAGGCTTTTCCTTTGCTGAGTCTGGAATAATAATTCCACCTAATGTTTTCTCCTCCGCAGCGGCCGGCTTAATCAGCACGCGGTCTGCTAATGGTCTAATGTTCATTTTCTTGGTATTTTAAATGTTAATAATATTACGTTTTTAGTTTATGAACTTTGTGTTCACGCCTAAGTCTATGCGAATAGTGTGCCAAACGTATTCACCCGAGTTCGACTGACAATATTTCGGACGAAATAGACAAATATCCGAAGAGATAACTGACAACTTGTCTTTTTGCATCTCTCAAAAGGATTATCAATCGACCAGCAGCGTATTCATGGAATATGCTTTTACGATCGGAGTATAGACTCGATCGCCTATGCGGATGGAAAGGGAACGATCATCACTGGTCTCATTGGCGATAATCAAGGCGATACTGTTATCCGGGTTACGGAATGCCAGCAGATTCGTATAGGCTCCTTCCGTTTCTAATTTATATGCACCGGGCTGGACATAATGGCTGACATGTTTCATCACGTAGTATTCCGGAGTATATCGATAGCTCTTGGTTTGCGGATCTACGACAACCAATGAGTTTTGCGCCCATCCCCAACGACTGATCCCTCCATTTTCCAAAGATATATTCCAATACATATAGGCAGAAACGCCATTATCCAGAAAATGTCGCATCAACCCCCAAGAATACATGGCACCCTTCCAATCGTTCTTGCCATCTCCACATTCTTGCTCGGTTTGGTAAAGCTTCAACCCGGGATAACGTTTGTGGATTCCGGCGATAGCTCCCTTACCCGCCCATTGGAAACCGACACCTTTTACATATTTACCACTAGCGGGATCTGTCAATACCGTATCAACAAGCGACTCATTCGCACGTTCCATCGTGCCGAACATAATATCCACTCCTTGAACCTGCATGGCCGGCCCGAGATAATTACCGATAAAATTAGCCAAAGAAGCCGATGTCCAACAACAACTCGGGAATATTTGCGCAGAGTTGAACTCGTTCTGGGGCATTACGGCAAAGATTGGAATTCCGTGTTTCTTATAGGCCTCGATAAATTTAGAGAAATAGAGGGCATAGGCTTTCAGGTAAAGAGAGTCTTGGATAAACATATCCGTACCTTCATGGCCGACCTTATCGGCCGACAAACCATTTCGATACTTCTCGTCATAATTCTCACCCGTATAGGCTGAGGCATAGTGTTTGTTATATTTCATCCAAGCGGGAGGGCACCACGGGGAAGCCCACAAGCGTAAGTCTGGCTGATACTTCCGAGCGTTCTTGATAAAAGGGATCAACGTTTGTTGGTCATTGGCGATGGTAAAATGTTCCATCGTGAAATCACCGTCTACCTCATCATACGAATACCAATCACGGGAGAAATCATTTGCTCCTACAGGCATCCGGCAAATCGTGAAGTTGGCTCCGACTCCGGGGAAGAAAAGCTCTTCCATGATTTCCTCACGTACACTTGGCTCCAGCTTACTCAAGGAAAGCCAACCTAATTCATTAAAACAGGCTCCGAAACCATCAATTTGTTGTTGATGCTTTTCTGTTAGAATTGTTATATCAATATTAGGTATCGTATCCGCAAGGGCGGAGATCAGATCGGGTTGCTCAGCCCAAGGGGTATTCTCGGTTGTCGTTACCCACTCGGCCCGGGGGGTGAAAGAGCAGGAAGAAAGGTATAAAGATATTGAGAGTATAAAAACAGGTATTTTCATGGTCGTTTCATTAATTTATAAGTTTAGAACCATTTAAACACGGACTACACGGATGACACGGAACACACGGATAAATACTAATACCGTGTCATCCGTGTAGTCCGTGTTCCATAATCCACTATTCTCTAAAAGCGTTCTATCAGCTCCTCGATAGTCACAAGGGTTTGCTCACCCGTGAGCATATTCTTTAAGTTGATTTTATTCTCGGCCATCTCATTCTCTCCGACTATCGCGACGAACGGGATTTTCTTAGCGTCCGCATATCCCATTTGCTTTTTCATCTTAGTAGACTCAGGATATAGCTCTGTACGAATCCCCGCCTTACGAACCTTAGCGATCAGTGGCAATAAATAAATCTCCTCTTTCTGTCCGAAGTTCACGAATAGAAGCTGTGTAGTCTTCAAAGATCCTTCCGGATATAAATCCAATTGGTTCAATACATCAAAGATACGATCAGCGCCGAAAGAGAAACCGACACCAGATACGCCTTCCATGCCAAACACCCCTGTCAGGTTGTCATAGCGACCACCACCCGTGATACTACCGATCTGTACGTCCAAGGCTTTCACCTCGAAAATCGCACCCGTATAATAGTTTAAGCCACGAGCCAATGTCAGATCAAGCTCTAATTCCGCACGGATTGGCGTATGAGAGATGCGCTCCAAAATAAAATCCAATTCGGCTACACCTTTCAAACCAGTCTCAGACGCAGATAATACCTCTTTCAAGGTAGCGATCTTTTCTTGATTTGAACCCTGCAGCATAATGATCGGCTGCAAACGCTCGATCGCCTCCTCGGGTAAACCCTTGGAACGAAGCTCTTCATTCACGTTGTCCAAGCCAATCTTATCCAGCTTGTCGATAGCTACCGTAATGTCTACGATCTTATCCGCCTCGCCTATGATTTCGGCAATACCGGAAAGGATCTTACGATTGTTCATCTTGATACACACACGAATGCCAAAACGATGGAACACCTCGTCCATAATCTGGATCAGTTCCACCTCATTGATCAAGGAATCAGAACCCACAACGTCGCCATCACATTGGTAGAACTCCCGGTAACGTCCCTTTTGCGGACGATCGGCACGCCAAACCGGTTGGATCTGGTAACGTTTGAACGGAAAACTGATCTCATTACGATGTTGTACCACGTAACGGGCGAACGGAACGGTCAAATCATAACGCAAGCCTTTCTCACAAGCCTTAGCAGCAAATCTCAACGGGTTCTTTTCCATTAACTCCTCATCCGAGATACCAGCGAAACAATCACCGGAATTCAATATCTTGAAAAGGAGCTTATCCCCTTCCTCGCCATATTTACCCATCAATGTAGAAAGGTTCTCCATGGCAGGAGTCTCTATTTGCTGGAAGCCATACAAGTGAAATACTTCACGGATCGTGTTGAATATATAATTACGTTTCGCCATTTCCTCCGGCGAAAAGTCTCGGGTACCTTTGGGTATGGAAGGTTTTTGCATGATCTTATGTTTTAAATGATTATTCTGGCCGCAAAGGTAATGTTTTTTGCTCGAAATAAATAAGAAAATAACAATGCCCACTGTAAGGAGCTTACAATCGCAGTCATAAGCATCTTACAATGGGCATTCAAACATCCTTACAATGGGCATCCATGGAAAGCCTCTTCCGAGGCTTATCAATCCCGACTTCTTCCCCCCAAGAATATCATTATATAATATAATAATGTAGCAAGCGAACCTAACGCAGCGACCACGTACGTATAAGCGGCGGAACGTAAAGCATCCTCTGCCTTATCATGCGTATAAGCATTTGTTATACCGGCATTGCTCAACCACGCCAAAGCACGTTGGCTCGCATTGATCTCGACCGGAAGCGTGATAAAGCTAAATAGCGTAGTCGTAGCGAACAAGATTATACCGAATAACAATAACTGAGGAAACGTATGCAATAATAACATACCACCCAGCAACACCCATGTCATGATATTTGAGGCGAAACTAACAACCGGAACCAAAGCCGAACGCATTCTCAACGGAGCGTAAGCGGTAGCATGCTGCACAGCGTGACCGCACTCATGGGCGGCAACCGCGGCGGCGGCGATACTATTGCTATAATAAACCGACTCACTCAAGTTCACCGTCTGGTTAGCGGGATTGTAATGGTCCGTCAGATGTCCGGGTGTAGAAATCACCTTTACATCATAGATACCATTGTCATGCAACATCTTCTCTGCGACATCTTTTCCTGTCATGCCATTCGGCATAGGAATTTTCGAATACTTCTCAAACTTGCCCTGAAGACGGGATGACACCAGCCAACTCAATAGCGCAAATCCAATAAATATAATCCAATACATGCTCATAAATTTCTATCTTATTTAGTTTTATAAAACAACGACAAAAAGTTTGCCAAAGACAAAAATGGCAGGAGACACCCCTTGAGGAATGTGGTCTTCTGCCATTTTGTACGATTTATAACGAGTTTATTCTTCTGTATATCTGACAATCGTCTGTTCACGATCCGGTCCTACGGAAACGATCTTCACAGGCACACCCAGTTCTTCCTCCAAGAAAGAAAGGTAAGCGTTGAACTCCTCAGGGAACTCGTCCTCGCTCCGCATCTTCGTCATATCCGTCTTCCAACCCGGTAATTCCACGTATACAGGTTCGATCGTATCATCGATCTCATACGGGAACTCATTAGTCTCGACACCGTTCATCTTATAAGCCACGCAAGCCTTGATCGTATCGAAGGTATCTAACACATCACTCTTCATCATGATCAATTGGCTTACACCGTTGATCATCACGGCATATCTCAAGGCTACCAAATCAATCCAGCCACAACGGCGTTTACGTCCCGTAACCGCACCGAACTCATGGCCTAATTGACCGATCTTATCTCCCACCTCATCAAACAACTCGGTCGGGAACGGACCGCTACCTACACGTGTACAATAAGCCTTGAAGATTCCATATACCTCACCGATATTCCGGGGAGAAACCCCCAGTCCCGTACAACATCCGGCACAGATCGTGTTAGAGGAAGTCACGAATGGATAAGAACCGAAGTCTATATCCAGCATCGTACCTTGAGCGCCTTCCGCCAAGACCGACTTGCCTTCCTTCAAATAGTTATTGATGACATGCTCGCTATCAATCAATTTGAATTGTTTGAGGTAGTTCAAGGCCTCCAGCCATTGAGCCTCCATCTCGGTTATATCATATTCATAGTTCAATGAACGCAAGATCGCTTCATGTTTTGCTTTAGCGGCCGCATATTTCTCTTCGAAGTTATGCAACAAATCGCCCACACGAACACCGTTACGGCTAATCTTATCCGTATAAGTCGGGCCGATACCCTTTCCTGTCGTACCGATCTTTCCGGAACCTTTTGCGGCCTCGTAAGCGGCATCCAAGATCCGGTGAGTAGGTAAAATTAGGTGAGCTTTCTTAGAGATATAAAGCTGCTTGGTGATATCGTGACCACTCGCTGCCAATGATTCCGCTTCCTGCTTGAACAATAACGGGTCCAGAACGACACCGTTACCGATTACGTTTATCTTTCCACCTTGGAAAATACCGGAAGGAATCGAACGTAACACATACTTTTCCCCGTTAAACTCCAATGTATGTCCGGCATTAGGGCCTCCTTGAAAACGAGTTACCACATCGTAATTCGGAGTCAGCACATCGACAACCTTGCCTTTGCCCTCGTCGCCCCATTGCAATCCTAACAAAACGTCTACTTTCATCTTTTCTATATTTATTATAGGCTATTAATATTCTTATTTAACTGACCTTTGCAACTTAAACTTGCATTTACTGCATAGGCCATAAATGTACAAACAATAATACTCCGGCGTAAAACGAGAGACTTTCAAGTTTCTCATATCCGCTTTCAACGTACTGTTTCGCAGCTCCCGGATGGCCCCGCATCTCGTGCAAACCAAATGCAAATGCGTATCGGCATAAATCCTCAACTCATATTGCACCGACTGGACGGTTATTTGATGACGCACCACCAAACCGGCATCAACCAGTACATCCAACGTATTATAGAGTGTAGCCTTACTGACATGGAAGTTGTCTTGCTCCAACCGATCCGAAAGCATACACATATCAAAATGCCCGGGAAAAGCACATATCTCCTTGAATATAGCATATCTCTCCTCGGTTTTCCGCAGTTTCTTCTCCGTTAGATATTCGGTAAACAACGCACGTATTTCCGTATAAACTTTCGCTTCCATCTCCTAAAGACCGCACAAACGACAAAGTTAGCGCATTTATTTTAAACGCAAAGCCTTACCGATAATATTCAAACTCGAATTTTAATTCATTATAGATTTCTTGTAATTCCGGCGTGTTTCCCGCAGCCTCCTGAAATTCCTTGAAACCGTCTAGGATCCTTTCCGCATTCCCCTCGGATTGACGCCCATAAAACTTCATGGCTTGAATAGACGCTTGTTTCTCTTTCAGCGTAGATTTAAAATCCTTAGTCTCCGCTAGACTACTTAAGGTTTCTGCCAAGAAAGATCCTAAAACCACAGAAGATAAGCTGCCACCTCGCTTAAAATTCTCGGCCCAAGTAAGAAAGGCGACCGTGCGAGCGAACTCATTTTTCTTATCAGCAACCAGATCAGACGTGAAGTCCTCCATATAAGGCAGATGAACGAACAAGTTCCGGCAACAATGCTCCGCGATCTCTAAATAAGGAATCTCCTTGACCCAACGTTTCGCCTCATCCAAAGGCAACGTCTCGGCGGGTTGGAGAAAGGTCGCCAATATCTTAAACTCACGGATGTCTTCTTTCCATAAAGCCGCCGCTAGCTCTCCATTCGGTTTATGCTTACGGGCGATTCCCTTTATTTCGGGGTACGGAACCCCGAAATTTAACTTATATACGATACCTTTCTCACGCATACTCGTAGAAATCACCCCGTTCATCGCCAAACGAAGTTCCTTACGGATCTCCCTTATCTCGTCTTGTAAACTTTCCATCTATTAATCATTATAAGTCGGCAAGAAAGAATAATCACGGCCATAACGAAGCATCTGGTCCGTATAACCTTCCGTATAGTCTAAGACAATATCGGTAACCTCACCGTTAGAGTTCTTTACCTCTCTCATCACAGGGTTGACAAAACCTTTATAGGGAGCCAAGTTTAACTTAGCATAGCGCTCCAAGACCTCCGCATGCAACTCCGGATCTACTTTCACGCCGTATCCTTCAACAAGATTCTTTCCGGCCGCATAGTCACCCTCACTCTTGATACGTTGAATCTCAGCGAGCAATGTCCCAAACAACTCACGTAACCTTGGATAGTCATTCACAACCACATAGGTCTTTCCATTCCGTTTTTTCAGTTCGATCACATTCGCTTCCTTCCCTTTCTCGTAAGCCCACTTAGCGATCAACTGGCGGTTACGCATATGCGCCTCTTCTACATTCTTGCCTAGCTCGATGCGAACCAACTGGGTCATCAAGCCATTCATTATATATTTATAGTATTCCGACTTATAAGCCTCGCCGTCCGGAAGCAATCCCAGTTCCACCAGCTTCGGATCTGCCAAATAATACAGGCCAAACAAATCCGCACGGGTTTCCTCCAGTGTAGAGCTATAGGCTTTCAGCGCATCCGGGTCCGTATTTTCCAGCAATTTACCGGAACCATGTCCCAGACACTCATGTAAATCCGTATGTAGATTATCCGTTAAGAAACCGTACTGCCTCATACCGTTCCGCTCCACGTCACTCCAAACAAACTCTTCGCTAAAGCCATTTCCTTGAGACGCCTTATCATAAGCCTCCGTGATATTCTCTATCGTAACAGACTTCGAGCCATGATCCCTACGAATCCAATCCGCATTTGGCAAATTGATACCGATCGGGGTAGCCGGATAGCAATCACCTCCCAACATAGATACCGTGATTACCTTAGCGCTAACTCCTTTCACCTTCTCTTTCTTGAAACGCTTATCTACCGGAGAATGATCCTCAAACCATTGCGCATTATCACTGATGATTTTCGTACGCTTAGTCGCCTCCTTATTCGTAAAATTCACGGTAGACTCCCAGCTTGCTTTCATTCCTAACGGATCCCCATAAGTCTCGATAAAGCCATTCACAAAATCCACCTCCGAAGCTGTATCCTCTACCCAAAGGATCGAATAAGCATCGAACGTCTTCAAATCGCCCGTTTGATAATATTCGATCAATTTCCCAATGATCGCTTTCTGCGTATCATTCTCGGCGAAAGGCAAGGCTTGTCGCAATTGATCTACGATTTTTTCTATCGCGGCGGAATAAAGCCCTCCTACTTTCCAAACCTTTTCAACGACCGTACCGTTCTCTTTTACCAAACGGCTATTCAACCCGTAAGAGATCGGCGAGATCGTATCTTTTCCCATCTTCATTTGCGCATAGAAGTCCTCTACCTCTTTTTGACTAATGCCTCCCCCGTAATAATTATTAGAAGAAGCCTTGATCAGATCACCGTCACCGCTTTGTACGCTACGCTTTGACATAACACCCGGATCAAAGATTACCGGAGCGATCTCGATCATGAACTGATCCACGTTTTGATTCTCACGAAGAGGTAACTTCTTAGTGTCGATTTGGTGAATACAATCCATCAAGAACTCAGGAGAAAACCCCGGGGCAAACTTGTCCAACGCATAATGATGATGGATACCACTGGAGAACCACACCCGTTTCAAATAGGTTTCCAAAGCCTTGAATTGAGGGTCCTCCCGATCTCCCTTATAATTCGTATAAATAGCCTCCAGTGTCCTGCGGATCGCCAGATTATAGCGTCCATTCTGATCGAAGAATATATCACGTCCCATCAAGGCCGCTTCGGAAAGATGATATAATAGTTGCTTTTGTCGCAAGGACAGGGATTCGAAACCCGGAACTTTATAGCGAAGAATCTCCAGATCAGCGAACTGATCCACTACATAATTGAACTCCTTATCGGAATTTTGAGATGCCGTATCCGACTGTTGGCCTGTACAAGCCGTCATAACCATAGCTGTCATAAGCGATAACATTATTTTTTTCATACTTACTACGATTTGCTTTTCCTATAATATATTACATCTAAAGTACATAGTTTGAAGGCCCGCATTCCAATAAGGGCCAACCGCAAAGATAGAGAATATACAGTCAATATCAAAGGTTTGAGATTTTTTCTCTACTTTTGTAAGTTCAAAAGCAAAGACAAAAAAGAGAATGGAAATAGCGGCATTAGTTTCAGGAGGAGTAGACAGCTCTGTCGTAGTGCATCAACTCAAAGAGGCAGGATACGATCCGACCATCTTCTATATCCGTATCGGCATGGAAGACAAGGATGGCTATATCGATTGCCCGGCGGAAGAGGATATCGAGATCACCTCATATATCGCCCGCAAGTATGGATGCCGGTTCGAGATCGTCTCCTTACACGACGAGTATTGGGATCGGGTGGTAAGCTATACGATCGAATCTGTCAAACGCGGTCTTACCCCTAACCCGGATATGATGTGTAATAAATATATCAAGTTCGGTTGTTTCGAGGAAAAATGGGGCAAGGATTTCGATAAGATCGCTACCGGTCATTATGCCACGACCACGGAGATAGACGGCAAGATATGGCTTTCTACCGCCAAGGACCCGGTAAAAGATCAGACTGATTTCTTAGGGCAAATCACCCGCCTACAGATACAGAAACTCATGTTTCCGATCGGGCATTTAATGAAAAGCGAGGTACGTGCCATCGCCGAGGCCCAGAAATTGCCGAGTGCCAAGCGTAAGGATAGCCAAGGCATTTGCTTCTTAGGCAAGATTAACTACAACGACTTTATAGAGCGTTATTTAGGGAAACGCCCGGGAAAAATCGTGGAACTAGAGACGGGTAAGGTCTTGGGTAAACACAATGGATATTGGTTCCATACGATCGGCCAACGTAAGGGATTGGGATTAAGTGGCGGCCCTTGGTTCGTTATCCAAAAAGACATTAAGCGAAATATCATTTATGTCTCCAACGGCTACGACCCGGAAACGCAATATGGTAAGGTGATCAATATGCAAGGCTTCGATTTCATCACGGAAGATCCATGGGGAGAATTTGAGGGTGAGAAAGAAATCACTTTCAAGATCCGTCATACCCCGGAATTTACGCATGGCTACATCCGTCGTATCGGAGATCTATATCGTGTAGAATCCGACGAAAAGATTCAAGGTATCGCTCCTGGCCAATACAGTGTAATCTACGACAAAGACCATCACTTATGTCTGGGCAGCGGCATGATTATTGATGAGACCAAGTAACACATATTCAGATTTATTCTAAATAAAAAACGGTCGCCTCCAAAAAGAAGCGACCGTTTTTATTTTTCTATCTTATTCTATTAAATAGCATATAAAGAGCTGATAGACTCACCACTACATACACGACGGATCGCCTCTGCAAACATGTCAGCAACAGATAACACCTTTACTTTCTCGCATTTCTTAGCGTAAGGAATAGAATCCGTAAAGATCATTTCCGTTAAAGCGGACTGATCTACACGAGTAGAAGCCGGATCAGACATCACAGCGTGGCTGGCGATAGCACGAACAGACTTCGCGCCATTCTCCAACATCAAGTTCGCGGCTTTCGTAATTGTTCCGGCCGTATCCACCATGTCATCAACCAAAAGGACATCCAAGCCCGTCACATCACCGATAATACGCATCTCGGCCACCTCATTGGCACGCAAACGAGATTTGTGGCAAATGACCATCGGCAAGCCTAAATACTTAGAATAGCTGCTGGCACGTTTCGTACCACCAACATCCGGAGTCGCGATACACAAGTTATCCAAAGGCAAAGACGTCTTGATATAATCCAAGAATACGGAAGAAGCATATAAGTGATCCACCGGCACATTAAAGAATCCTTGGATCTGATCCGCATGAAGGTCCATCGTAATCAAACGATTGATACCTGCCGTGCTCAACATATCAGCGATCAACTTTGCGCCAATAGAAACACGAGGCTTATCCTTTCTATCCTGACGAGCCCAACCGAAGTAAGGGACTACAGCGATGATTGAATGTGCGGAAGCACGTTTAGCCGCATCAATCATCAGAAGCAACTCCATCAGATTGTCTGAATTAGGGAATGTAGATTGTACTAAGAATACATCTCTACCGCGGATAGACTCTTCATAAGAAACAGAGAACTCACCATCGGCAAAGTGCTGGATATTCATCTGTCCCAGAGGACAACCTAAACTGTTGCAAATTTTCTCTGCAAGATACCGGGAGTTCGTTCCCGAAAACACCAAGAAAGGAGTTTGTGCACTCATTATTCCGAATATTTATCTTAAAGTGAATAGATTTGAATTGTGCCGCAAAAGTACAAAACTTATTTACAATAACCTCTTTATATTTGGAAAACTTTCGCAGTTTGTAGAACTTAAATCAAAGGAAAAAGTCACCTAGCTTCATCGGGCAAGTATGTTAAGTTACTTTGGCATTTCACTTAAGTTACTTGCCCGATGAAGCTAGCTGTCCCGTATCAACCACCTAACTCCACCAATGAATTATCTATACAGCACTCCTAAACTTTTCAAGAAAGCTCTTACTTATGGAGAAAAGAGAACTTTAGCATTTTGCCGGAATAAGCCGGGAGTTTCACTTGATAAGGATAAGCGTCTGTTAGCGTACTGATAGTCGTTTCCCCGGTTAACAAGTCGGTCAATTCAGCCGGTTTGTTATCCTCAAAATCAAGAGCCTTGAATGCCTCGACCGGGATATTTACCCATACACATTGGTCGGCACGGTCGAAATTCACGACCACCAGAAGTACCTCGTTCTTCCATTTGCGCAAGAACGCATACTGACGGTTCGGATTGAAATAAGGATTACCGGAGTTCGCGTACATCAAATCATAAAACGCTCCCTCGACAATAACCGGCTCGGATCGTACCACATTCAATAACTTAGCGTACATCTCACGCAACGAGCGTTCTGCCGGCGTTAATTTAGCCCCATCAAAGAGTCCATTATTATTCCAGTTTCGCAAACTCTCGACGCTCCAATAATCGAAGATGGTCGTACGGCCATCACGTCCACTGAAACCTTCCGCGTCCATTCCTCTTTCGCCAAGTTCCTGACCACTATAGATCATAACCGGATTCGTATTCATGGCAGCGGAGACAATCATGCCCGGAATACCCGGACGAGCATCCCCCGCAAAAAAATCAGAAGCGACACGCTGTTCATCGTGATTCTCCAAGAAATTCAACATATTTTTCTGGATTCCCTCCAACGATTGCCAACAATGCGATATATTACTAGCCGGAGCCTGTCCGCACATCACCGCACGAACCGTATCATAAAGACCAACCTTGTCATACAAATAATCAAAGTGTCCCGTATAAATATAATTCCTATACTCATCCGGATTATACACCTCCGCTATAAAGATCACATCACGCACCTTCTTCACCTGAGGAATCACCCAGTTCCAAAACTCTACCGGGACCATCTCAGCCATATCACAACGAAAACCATCCACCCCCTTATCAGCCCAGAACAACAAGATCTCCAACATTTTCTCCCACGTATTGGGAATGGTATTGAAATGGCAAGCACCACCGTGCATATAATCCACGCCGTAGTTCAGCTTCACCGTTTCATACCAATCGTTCTGGCTTGGATAGGCATCGAAATGATTGTTACCGGTCACCTTCGCCGGAAACTCACTATAGGCAAAATCCTCCTCACGCTGCGGATCAAAACGAAGCGTCAAGGTCTGTCCCGGAAGATAATAAAAGTTATTATTCACATCAAAAGCCTTGGACACATTATCCGTTTGACCTAAGTCCTCCACGAAAGGTTCCCGTGCGTCCGAGAAATATTGACGTGCCACATGGTTGGGTACAAAATCGATAATAACCTTCATCCCAGCCTCATGCGTACGTTTCACCAAATCCTCGAACTCACTCATACGGTTCTGGATATTATCCGCCAAATCCGGATCTATATCATAGTAATCTTTTATAGCATATGGAGATCCGGCCTTACCTTTTACTACGGCAGAATGGTCTTTCCGGATGCCAAACATGGTGTAATCGGTTTTTGTAGCGTGCTCTATCACCCCTGTATACCATACATGAGTAACACCTAGTTCTTTGATTTTGGATAAAGCCAAAGGAGTAAAAGCCGAAAACTTACCCACTCCATTCTCGGCTAAACTACCATTCATTACAGGAGATGGTCGCAGATTCCCAAACCAACGCGGGAATACCTGATAAATTACCATCTTGTTTTTTTGTTCCATTGCGTTCATCTATATATAAAGTTTTTGTGGGAAAGCGCTTTGTCCAGACAGACGATTTGTCACGGCATCAGGCCTTTCTTTCTTGCCGCGATCGCTTTCACCAAGGTTTCATATTTATTCTCATCCAACACTTTCTCAAAGCAACGGGCGGCGGCGGAATAGCCAATATTACAAATCACGTCTACATTCTCAAGATCGAATGTCTTATATAAGCCAAACTCCTCCGCCTCTATTAAGACATCACACATCTCTCGATCCTCCAGCGTATTTGCCCGGAACATATAATGATAAGAGCGCTCGGCGATATGGAATATGGTCTGCTTATATTTTTGCGGGATCAACGGGCTTACGTTCACCCCGATAATACGCTCACATTCCTCACGGATGATGGAGACCGGAAAGTTGTGAAATAATCCTCCATCCACATAATGAACGCCATTGATGACTACAGGACTGAAAATAATCGGGATACTACAAGAAGCTGTCACCGCCTCAACAATAGGACCACTCCTAAATTCATGGCTTTCGCCATTATCCAAATCAGTCGCGACAATCACCATCGGAATCTGCAAGTCCTCGATGTTCTTGGTCCGCAAGTGTCGCCTCAAGAAATAACGAAAGCGCTTACTATCGAACAAACCCGCCTTAGGAATCTGCAACTGGGCGAATTCCGAGAACTCACGTCCGGTAAAAAGCTCTTGGATCTCCGCCGCCGAATAGCCATCGGCAAACAAAGTGCCCATTAAGGATCCGACACTGGTACCGGCTATGATATCCGGCTTCAGCCCGCATTCCTCCATCATCCGGAATACTCCGATATGCGCAAAACCTTTCGCTCCGCCTCCGCTAAGCGCCAAGCCCAACCTATAGGGTTTATGGTTTGTCTCTTCTGCCATTTATTTCTTGTCTCTTAATCTGGTAACAAATATGCTGTTTTTTTTAATTAGAAACATTATTATTAGGGAAAAAGTTTCCATCCTCTTTTATTTTTGCTACATTTACACGGAAAGCAAAGGTGTTGTCACATTGTTTTCTTAAGTATAACATTAAATCTACCATGTTATGATTACGAGTATTTTCTGGATTATTCCGTTAGCGTCTGTCCTAGCGCTAGCATTTGCCTGGTTCTTCTTCAGGCAAATGATGAAAGAGAGTGAAGGAACTGAGTTGATGAAAAAGATCGCCTCCTTTGTGCGTGAAGGGGCGATGTCGTATCTGAAACAGCAATACAAAGTAGTCGCCTCGGTTTTCGTTGTCCTAGTAATCTTATTCTCTATTATGGCCTATGGCTTCCATGTGCAAAACGAATGGGTCCCGATCGCCTTCCTGACAGGAGGTTTCTTTTCCGGATTAGCGGGTTTCTTAGGCATGAAGACAGCGACTTATGCCTCGGCCCGTACGGCGAACGCTGCCCGCACTTCCTTGAACAAAGGCTTACAAGTCGCTTTTCGAAGCGGGGCGGTCATGGGCTTAGTAGTCGTAGGACTTGGATTGCTGGATATCTCATTCTGGTATATCCTGTTAAATGCTTTCATCCCAGACGAAGCTTTGGACCCGACCCATAAACTCACCATTATCACGACAACCATGCTTACATTCGGAATGGGTGCCTCCACGCAAGCCTTGTTCGCACGTGTGGGAGGAGGAATTTATACGAAAGCCGCCGATGTCGGAGCGGATTTAGTAGGTAAAGTTGAGGCTGGGATCCCGGAGGATGATCCTCGTAACCCGGCGACAATCGCCGATAACGTAGGCGACAATGTAGGTGACGTCGCCGGTATGGGAGCCGACCTATATGAATCTTATTGCGGTTCTATCCTAGCGACCGCCGCATTGGGAGCCGCCGCGTTCGTTTCTTCCGGAAGCGTAGAATTACAATATAAGGCGGTTGTCGCCCCAATGCTTATCGCCGCTGTCGGTATCATTTTATCTATTATTGGTATTTTCGCCGTCCGTACGAATGAGAACGCAACGATCAAGCAACTATTGAAAGCCTTAGCCATAGGAACGAACTTGAGTTCCGTATTGATCGCTATCTCCACGTTCGGGATTCTTTATGTATTAGGCATGGAGAATTGGTTCTGGATCGGTTGTTCCGTGATCGTAGGTCTGCTAGTCGGAATCGTGATCGGGCAGGCGACAGAATATTATACCTCTCAATCCTATAAACCGACCCGGCTCGTCTCCGAAGCGGGACTGACCGGGCCGGCAACGGTTATTATCTCCGGTCTCGGACTGGGGATGCTCTCTACGGCCATCCCGGTACTTGCCGTCGTGGTCGGTATTATTTGTTCCTTCTTGTTCGCCTCCGGATTCGACTTCACGAACGTGGGCATGGGATTATACGGAATCGGTATAGCGGCCGTAGGTATGCTATCGACCTTAGGTATTACGTTGGCTACAGACGCTTACGGCCCCATAGCGGATAATGCCGGAGGCAACGCCGAGATGTGTAACCTAGGGAAAGAAGTCCGCAAGCGTACAGACGCATTGGATTCATTAGGAAATACGACTGCCGCTACAGGTAAAGGTTTCGCTATCGGTTCCGCCGCGTTAACCGGCTTGGCTCTGTTGGCCTCTTATGTAGAAGAGATCAAGATCGGTTTGCTCCGTTTAGGAGAGACCGTCCTGAATTTTACCGATGGCAGGAGTATCGAAATATCTAAAGCCTCATTCTCGGACTTTATGGTATATTATGATGTTACCTTAATGAATCCGAAGGTGCTGGCCGGAATGTTCCTAGGTTCCATGATGGCATTCATGTTCTGTGGCCTTACGATGAATGCTGTAGGGCGTGCGGCCGGGCACATGGTGGAGGAAGTTCGCCGTCAGTTCAAGGAAATCAAGGGTATTCTGACTGGAGAGGCACAACCGGATTATGCCCGTTGCGTTGAGATCTCGACGAAAGGAGCGCAACACGAAATGGTACTTCCCTCCGTTTTAGCTATTATCGCCCCCATCTTAACCGGACTCATATTTGGTGTGACGGGTGTTGTCGGATTATTGATCGGTGGATTAAGCACGGGCTTCGTATTAGCCGTATTCATGGCGAACGCCGGAGGAGCATGGGATAACGCGAAGAAATTCATCGAGGAAGGAAACCACGGCGGCAAGGGTAGCGAGGCGCATAAGGCAACCGTTGTCGGCGATACGGTTGGCGATCCGTTCAAAGACACTTCCGGCCCGAGTTTGAATATCCTTATCAAGCTGATGAGCATGGTAGCGATCGTGATGGCGGGATTGACGGTGGCTTGGAGTTTGTTTTAATAGTTGACCGTTAGTAGTTGGCAATTGACAATTAGAGAAGTAAATTGACAAATTAATAGAGAAAACTAAATAATTGTCAATTGTCAACTGTCAATTGTCAACTGTTTTGTATTTTTGCGTCGTGAAGTTACGAAAAGAGTGTAATTTATTGAAAATGAGCGTAGGTTAATTGCTCTTGATAGTAATAGGTTACGATTTAGTTAGTTATCTACTGCATTATCCTTCTGCGCGTCGCGTAACCTTCAAAGAACTCTTTGTATGCAAAAGTAGCTATTTTATCCGAGATTTTGATATAAACTCCCGGATTTTTTATCACCTCATTCATTAGTTTTTCCGTAAAAGCGGTATTGTTCGTCGGAACACCATTGCCCAAAACGAGTTTAGAACAAACGTGTGCCGACTACCGCATAGCCAGAGAAAAGGGCATTGCCTCACGCCTAAACGATGTTTAGACTGATGAAGCAATGCCCCTTTCTTTTGCGTCTATGCCAAGAGGTGCTTTTACGGGCTACCAGATGATTTTTCTTTTTTAGCTGTTTTTTGTGCCGGAAGCGGAAAGTGAATGCAGAGAGTGTCAGCCTGCCCCATAAATGAAACAAGCGGCCACACACAGCGGGCAATCCGGGAAGAATGATTGTTGCCACCCGGCTGGACAAGTCCCGTCGGATCGGAAAACAATCATACTCCCTTTGTTGTGGTTTGCCCTTTTCACGCTTCCGGTGATGTCTTTTTCCTTTTGGTGATTCCTTTTTTACGGATTTTCCCCTGAAGTTTTTTCTACCCAATCTGCCTCTGGTTTCGTTTACCTCCATTTTGCGCCTTTCAGTGAGCCGCATCAGTCAGTCATTTTCGTTCAGGGCGCAAAGGTAATTCCGGGATTGGACGGGAAAGCAAGGTCAAGCCTCCTGTTTTCTGCGGAAATCTCCAGCCCTTCGGGTAGTATTTCCCCGAAAAACCTTGCATTCCCTAATCCCTACCTTTTCAAGCACCCGAAACGAAAACGACCGATGCGACAGAAAGACGCATAAAAAAAATGTCGGATAAACGAGAGGCAGATAAGATAGTTTGAAACTCAACTCCCTCAGCTCTTGAATCCGCATAAAAAACAAAAAAATCAAAAACAGCGAAGATATGACGGCAACGGCAAATTTCAGACAAGTGGCGCAATACATCGGGTTGGCGATATGCGGCTTGATGATGCGCACCGCCTTCGGGGTGTTCGGCATCCTTTGGGACATCATCAGAGAGATTATAAACGGAGTGTTCCGAGTGGCGATAGGTGTAATCGTGGCTATCCTTTCCACCATTGCCTACTTCGGCTTCATCCTTTGGTTATTCACCCTTTAACCCTTACCGACATGGCAAAGAGAAACAGCAAGACGGTAGCGCAGCAGTGCAGATATTACGAGGTGGACAACATCTTCGTGTATATGGTGGAAACGTACATCAACGGTAATTTTGAAACTTTCCGAAGATTGTACCACGAACTGAACAAGGACACACGGAGGGACTTCATGGACTTCCTTCTCAGCGAGGTAGAGCCGACCTATTGGAGAGAGAGACTTAAACAGACAATCTAAAAACGACAGCGATATGAAAGGAACAGACCATTTCAAAAGAACGATACAAATGTATCTGGAACAGCGGGCGGAGGAAGATACGCTCTTTGCGAAGAAGTACCGCAACCCTGCCAAAAACATAGACGAGTGCGTGACCCACATTCTGAACTATGTGCAGAAAAGCGGTTGCAGCGGCTTCACGGACGGAGAGATATTCGGGCAAGCCATCCACTACTATGAGGAAAACGAGATAGAGGTGGGCAAACCTATGAACTGCCAAGTGGTGGTGAACCATGTTGTGGAACTCACGGAAGAGGAAAAGGCGGAGGCACGTCAGAACGCAGCTCGCAGATACCAAGAGGAGGAACTCCGCAAGTTGCAAAACCGCAACAGACCGCCAGCGAGAAAAGTAACCCAATCCCAACCCTCATTATTTGATTTAGGCTTATGAAACCGAAGACCAAGATACAGAAAAAGGTGGCAAGACTTTCAGCCAACCTTCGCCCCATATCAGCGACACAAATAGATTGGGCATACCGCCACTGTATTGAACATATCGGCTACCGCACCAAGAAAGGGAACATTACCTGCTCCGACTGCGGTCACGAGTGGTACAGCAACAGCGTACTGTGCGACACCCTTGAAGGCTGTACCTGCCCCAAATGCTATGCCAAACTCAAAGTGCAGGACACACGCAAACGTATCTACAAGGAAACGCAGTATTTCAGCGTGATAACCACCTGCAAAGGCTATCAGGTAATCCGTGTGGCGCAGGTCAGATGCGAGAGCAGGAAAGGCGAGCCGATGCACTTCTATTGCCACGAGGTTGTGCAGCGTTGGATTTCACCCGACGGTAAGGTTACGGACATGGCGTTGCTCCGTGGCTTCACATTCTATTACTGCGATGTATGGGCATTGTGCAGCGCGATGGAGATAAGACCGCACAACAGCCTATACGATGATGTTGTGGCAAGAAGCTGTGCATATCCTAAGATGAGGGTATTACCCCAACTCAGACGCAACGGCTTCAAGGGCGATTTCCACGGCATTTCCCCCGTGCGTCTTTTCAAAGCCTTGCTTTCAGACCCAAGAATTGAAACCCTTATGAAAGGCGATGAGATTGAGGTCATGAAACACTTTCTTTTCAATGCCCGTACTGCCGATGAATGCTGGGCATCATATCTGATTGCCAAGCGTCACAAGTATCGGATAGACAACTTCTCCATGTGGTGCGACTATCTGCGTATGCTCAACAAACTCGGTCAAGACCTCCGCAACCCGAAGAACATCTGCCCCGAAGATTTCATGGCGGCACACGACAACGCAACTCGAAAGATTGAAGCCATACACGAGAAGGAACGGGCCGAACAACGCCGCCGCTGGGAGATTGAAAGGCGTGAGCGTGAACAACAGCGGCAACTGCAAAGGGAAAAAGATGCGGAGGATTTCATTGCCAACAAATCCAAATTCTTCGGATTGGTAATCACTGACGAGGAAATAATCGTCAAGGTACTTGAAAGCATAGACGAGTATTACAGCGAGGGCAAGGCACAGAACATCTGCGTGTTCGGCAGTGAATACTACAAGAAAGCCGACACCCTCATACTCTCGGCAAGGATTGGCGGTGAGATAATTGAAACCGTAGAGGTGGATTTGCGGACACTCAAGGTGGTGCAGTGCCACGGCAAGTACAACCAAGACACCGAATACCACGAGCGCATCATAGACCTTGTGAACAAGAACGCCAACCTTATCCGTGAGCGGATGAAAGCGGCATAGCATAAACCCTAAAACAACATTGATATGGAAGTAAGAATCGAAAGCATGATTTGTGTGTGGGACGATAAAATCCCCACCTTGTTCCTTGAATTTGTAAATCTCCTCACTCTCTCAACAAGTGAGGAGGGATTAAGAAAGAGCGTAAAGGAGTTTGCCGAGAAGCACGAACTTGACAAGTTTTTCCTTTACGGCTTCGGCTCTCACCATTTCTACCTGCACCAACGCTACACGAGCAACCCCGAAATAGTGATGAAGAACAGAGTTCTGTCAGTACATTTTTAATCATCTAAAAAGCAACATTATGGCAACACGAATGACCATCAACGGAGTAAGCACCTGTACGGAAGCAGGGACGGAGAAATATGAGCGTTTCCAATCGGGTATCGGCAGACGCAAGCGGACACTTGTGCAGTACGACTACCGCCATACGGACGGAGAACTGTTCACTTGTGTCAAACCCACATTGGACGAGTGCCGAACCGCAAGGAACAAGTGGCTGAACGCAAAGCAGGGAAAGGAGGGCAACCGATGAACACGACCTATCAAACGCTGATAGTCAAATTCAGCGAACCTATCGCGGCATTGGACGGTATCTTTGACGATGCCCAAGCGTGGGGAACGGACACCCTCAAAGGGTGGATAGATGATTACGAAAGCACACGTTTCACCGCCACCGACAGCCATACGGCAGTCATCACGAGCGAGTACAATATGGAGTGTGTGAAGGAGTGGCTGCAACGGCAGACACCCATTGCCGAGATGCGAGAATTTTGAACAAGTTGGCGGTGTCCGCACCGCCAGCACTTAAAACCCTAAAAACAACGAATATGATAGCACAGACGATATTACAGCAGATAGGTGGAAAACGCTTTACCGCCATGACAGGTAGCCGAGATTACATCAATATGGGCAACGGCTTACGGATGAGCCTTGCAAGGAACAAGACAAGTGCCAACCGCCTTGACATCATCTATGATGCGGGGGCAGATCTCTACAATATGCGCTTCTACCGCAGGACATTCAGCAAAAAGACATTCGAGTGCAGGACGAAGGACATTGCCGTACACGAGGGTATCTATTTTGATATGCTGGAGGAAATGTTCACGATGGTGACGGGACTTTACACACGCTTTTAAGAAGAGGAACGGGCGGTAAAATCGCCGCCCGCTACTTTTGTCAGTGAGCAGTGGGCGGCACAAAAGTAGCAAAAAGCCCAAGTTCCAATCTGTGATACAATTTACAAAAACAAGTTTTAATCATGGAAGCAATCAGACAGAACGGAAAAATCATCTTGCACAGCAACGACGGCATAAGCATAAAGATGATTTTCAGAAACCTTACGGGAAGGAATTTTCAAGGTCAGGAGTATGCGGACTATATTAGCCACATCGCAATTGGGAGCATGGGGTTTACGCCCGGTAGCATTGAGCATTGCAGGGACGGTGGCGTGATAGACACGGGAACAATCCCGAATGTATGAAAAGCGGAAAATCCAATGAAGTTGGCGGCTTCATCGGATTTTTCCGAAATAATCATTAAGTATTTTAATTTTGAAATGTTTTTTGTAAGAATGTTAGTAGTTTAGACATATCTTCCTTTCGATATATCATTTCACAAACTTTTTGAACAAATACATTTTCTTCTATTCCTTGTTCTTTTAAGTTTTTAATGAGGTAATTATAAAACGCCTTGTCGTCATTCTTTTTGATTAAACTATCCACCACTTCTTTTAGTGATTTAACTTTGAAAAAACGGTCACCTATTTCCTTGAAAAAATCAGCATCTTTATTTACAATAATTTTTTCATGTAGGTATTTTTCCAAACTATGTATTGGCAGAAAATTTATTGTTAAATTAGTATATAATCCCTTTTGCTTATATAGTTGTTCAAAATCCGGTTTTACATCACCATCAAGAACACTTAATACTTTTGTTCCAACCCCTGCTAAATTTGACTTACAAATATCATCTTGCATTTTTAACACATTCTCCCAACCACCACTTGGTAGAATATTAATCAATTTACTTTTATACAAGGCATTTTCATCAATTATATTCTCCAATATATATTTAGCCAACACATCCTCTACTAAAATAAGAAAATCGTATCCCGAATGTTGATAAATATCTCGTGTTGCATATGATGGATAACATGGATTTACAATAGCGATATTATCCAACTCCTTTTGTAAATGAAAAATATTTGAAGGCTTTATTTTCCTAAGTAATTCTATTGAATGACTTGAAAAATATATAGCAAGATTATACTCTGTAGCCAATTTTTGCAAAAAATCAACTAACCTCATGATTGCAGATGGATGCAATGCTAATTCAATTTCATCTATCAATATAAGCCGTACATCTTCAGACTTTGCAGGGCGAACAATGACAACATTCAACATATGCAATAAGCTAATCAACATATTTTCTCCTGCACTCATACAAAACTGATTAACTATTCCATTAGTTCCTTCAATGAAATATGGAATTCCTTTGAACGCTTTAAGTTGTGCTAATGTTCTATTTTTAATGCGTTTAAGATTTGTATAGAAATCATAATTTCCATGCAAAATATAACTTAAATTGCGCGAAACAAACGAATCTGCATCAGTTAAAATTGTATTATTAACTCTTTCAGCTTTTAGTAATGTATCATAATTTGCATCTATAAAACGCATTCCATGTATTATGCTACCTTCATAAAAACCTTTTAGAGATATTATATCAGTTGAACTACAACTCCATCCTCTACTGGCTTTTGTCCAAGAATTTTCTTTTCCATCATAGGATATTGTGATTTTACTATTAGATGAATAATCATGAGGTTGAAAAACATTGAATGCAGAGTTACGTACAACCTTAGAAATGACTGTCATGATAGTACTTTTGCCTGTTCCATTAGCTCCAGTTATAGCATAAAGTCCTGTTTCTATTGGTAGATTTAACTCAATATTATTGATGTTCTTTAATTGTTCTATTTTTATATTTAATTTATTATTCATAATTGTTCTGTCTTTGGACGCAAAATTAGGCATTTTATACTGAATGACAAAATGTTATCATAAAATAATACAACTAAAGTAATATTGAGGTGATACATAATTACCCCTGCTCTTGAATTATAAAACAGAGGTAATTATTTTTTTTACGAATTTTGCATCAATCACGGGATATACAGCAGCGCAAACTCCACCTTTCTCCGTGTGAGCAGCATGGCATGGCGTTTTCCCTTGTAACTGCAAAAAGCAATATATTCATGGTAGATGTTCCTGTCGCCAGCCTCCAACTTCTTTATCAAGGTGCTTTTGGGGATTGTCTTGCTACCCAAAAGCCGGTATGGACCCACGTTGTAGGCAAGCGTGGCGAGTAAAAGGCTGTCTTTCCCGAACTGCCGGAACATCGCGCAGAACTTCCGCAAGTCTTTCCGCAGAAGCACGTCCGCCTGCCGCTTCGTCATGGTTCGTGCCGAATATCTTTCGTCCGGCAGAATTTTGTGACCCCAACCCACGTATGGGTGGTGTTTTTCCGAGTGCCAGCCCTCAAAATATTTCGTGCAGCACACCGCCCTCTCGAAAAGTGGCAAACGGTAGATTGCCGCCTGCCCGTCCATTCCCTCTCGGCGGCTGATCCGTGCGGACACGGAACAGACCGCCATAAGCGAACAGAGCATTACCATGAATACACGCATCATTTCAGCAAGGGGCTGAAGTTGCCGATGGGAACGATGGTCAAACCGTCATCCTTTACATTCCGGTTGTTGAAGTCAAATTCCAGCTCGAAGGAGTTGCCGAAGTTGTCCTCCACCACCACAATAAAGTTGTGCGCCTCTTCGCCCTCCGCCGTGTAGTACAGGCGGAACTTTTCGTTCTCCAGCAGGTAGCGGTCGTTGGGCAGGAAGGTGATGCCGTTATCCATTTTCAACTTTCCTTCTCCCTCAAACTGAAAATAGCGGATGGTATAAAGCGTGTTAGCGAAGTCGCCCTCCTTTTTCAGTTCACAGCGGATTTCCACCGTCTGCCCCTTTGTCACCTTGTTCGGCACGGGCATGACCTCCACCGTGAAGGGATAGGACTGTTGGATGTCCATGTCGTCATCGCACGACACGAGGGTGAATGACACAGCGGCTATCAGGCATAACGCCACCACCTTAAAGATGTTTGTACTCTTGTTTCTGTTGTTCAGTATGTTCATTGTTCTTCGATTTTTAGATGATTGTTTTTCTGTTTTTTCGTTGTCCGTTGCAGGTACTCATTCAAGTCCTTGCAACCGTCATAGAGGGAGGAACGGTCGGCGACACGCGCCCCATACCGTTTGGCAAGAGCGTCAAGCGTCCGCCGTCCGGCTTCGTCACGGTCAAGGAAGCATCCGATGCGCCCGTAGCCGTCCAGCAATTCCGCCGCCTTCTCCACGTTGGCGACAGAGTTCAGAACAAGGCAGTCAGCGTTACCGGTTACGCCAAGCGTCACAGCGGAGAGAAAGTCCATGAAGCCCTCAAACACGAGGCACTCGTCAGCCGGGATTTCCTTCGTCCTTGCCAAAGACACATCTTTTGGCGGGATGCACCCCTTGAAAAATCGGCTTCGGACTTCATATCCACCTGCCATATTCAGGAAACCGACAGCAAAATACCGTTTTCCACGCACACTGTAGTTCAGACGGCAACAGTGACGGGATGTGATGGCGATGGGTATGCCACGTTCCGCCAGATAGTCCGTCAACGGTGAGCGAAGTAACGGAGCGACCTCCACATCCTCAAAGACGGGTTCGGTCGGCTTCGGGAGATAGGCGGGCTTTTCCCATCCGGCAACCGTCATATTGGCGGCTTCCGCTATGAACTTCGCTTGCTTCATGAAGTCATCGCTTTGCAGAAACTCCCCGGCAAGCGTGAAGATGTCGCCGCCCTTGCCCAAACCGAAGTCGTACCAGAGCTGTTTCGCCACGTTCACACGGAAAGAGGGTGTGCGCTCGCCCCTGTACGGGGCAAGATACCACAGCTCGTTACTGCTCCTTCTAACAGGCTCATGCCCCAGCCGTGCGAGAAAATCCGTAAGCGGCATCCTTCTGACAGCATCTATTTCCGTCCTTTCCATGCCCGTGTCAGTTGATGATGAACTTGATACCGACCCCGAACTGCGTGTGAAACTTCCGCGTGTCGCCACCCCAAAGGCAACGCTCCCGCAGATTGGCAAGCAGGGCTATACGGTCTGCCACGTAGCATTCCACATCGAGCGTCAGCGCGCCGCCGTAGATGAAGGCGTCCCGGTCGTGCAGCGTAGAACCGTCATGCAGCACCTTCGTTCCCCAGTTCACCGACTCATATCCGGCAAGAGCCGAAGCCCCGGCATAGACGAACACGATTTTTCGAGCGTCCGACAGTATCTTGAAGTAATAGCCGCCCTCCGCCGTGAACTGCGCCACGGGTATCTTGGTGTTCTTGTAAGGATTGTTTTTCAGGAGGTATTCGCCACCGAACACCCACTTGTTTCCCCTCTTCGTGTAGGTGGAAAGAGACGCCCCGAAACTGTAGCCGCCGTCCTTGCCACCGGGATTGAAACCGTCCGCCATGTCCGCCCTTACCTCGATGCCATGCATCTTCGGCAGACACCGCTGGGCGTGCGCCTGCCCCGTGAAAAGGGCAAGCGACGCGATGATTATTGCGATGTATTTTCTCATGGTCAGCGCACTTGAAGTTCGTTAATGGTGCTGGCTCGTACCAAATCCTCGTTCTCAATCACGAAGGACTGGTGACGGCCGCCGTTCTTCTCGTTCAGCTCCACCACGAGGCACTTGTCGTCGGGGATGGTGAACTTCGCCATCGTGAAGACCGTGCGCTCACTTTTTTTGCCCGGCACGAGAGTGGCGTAGTTCTGCGCACGGAGCGGCAGAATGATCTGCTCCTGCACGGCGGTACGTTTCGCCACCTTCTTGTCCACGATTTTCCAAGTGATGTAGTCCACATCGAAAGGCACGTTGCTCTGGTTCTTTATCTCCGTGTGGAAGTAGAGTAAGCCGTTGTGCGTGTAGATGCCTTTCAACAGGTATTGGATGCCGAAACGCTTGCAGCCGATATGCTTCACCTCGCGCTTGTTCTGTTTGTGGATGGACTTCATGATAAGGCGCACCAGCATCGGGCTTTCGCTGCCCAGCTCTTTCAGATAGATTTCCTGCGCATTGTTCGGGCGGTTCACCGTACTGCCGTCATGGATGAAATCGCACATCTCCACGTTGAGTAACAGCGGTTCGGCGGCGTACTTCACGTTGAAGGTGTAGAAACTGCCGTCCTCCGTGATGACGGACATATTCGTTTCGTTGGGAAAATTTCTCACGGTAGCCTTCACGCGGATGACGTTCTCCGCTCCGTCGGCTTTCCCGGCAATCAGGTCGGGCGAGCCTAAATCGACATAGCGCACCTCCGCCGGAAAAATGACGTGGACGGTCTTGTCATAGGTCACTTCCAGTCCGTGCGGCGGTATCATGCGGTCGAAGGTCAGCTTGCGCGACAGACCGTGATACAGGTCGCCGTCCGCCTCCTTCTGCGGATAGACCTCCTTCGTCAAGGTCGGCTGTTCACTTCCTTTGGTCGTTTCAACGGTTACATTCTCCTGCGCGTTGGCAGTTGCGATGCCCATAGCGAGGGCAAACATGATGATTACTTTTCTCATTACTTTTGGATTTTAGTGGTAAATGTTTTTTTGATTGATTGTTGTTTTCAGTCCTTTTCCTGATAGAGCATGACCCTGTACCCGGCTTTCAGATGCACCTTTACGGTTCGCATCTTCTTGGCGATGTACTGGCTCGTGCCTTGTATCAGCCCCTTGCCCAAATCGGAGGCGAGCTGCGCCCCGGCATTGGTGGAGATGTTGATGCTGCTCCCTAACGAGCCGCCCATGTTGGCGGCGACCTCCCTGACGGCGTTCATCTCCATCGAGTTCGGGATGAAGATACCGGGCTGTCCGTCCGTGTCATAGACCGCAAGCTCCACCGGGATAATCGTGCCATCGTATTCCAGCGAGGTGACCTCGATGTCGAGCCGCTCACCCTGTATCTTGCCCGTGCCGACCACCACTGCATTGCGTGGGATTGTTCTGCCCGCCACCGCCATAGGCTCCAGCAGGCGCAACCTTACCGTCTGTCCGTCCGTCACGCTCTGCGCACCATGCACACATGCCGGGATGGTATTCCGGTCCGATACCTCTGTAGTGCCGACAGCCGTGTTGAACCCCCGGTTGCGCTCCTGCGAGAAGGTGGCGACAAACTCCGCGTTGCTCATGGGCTGTGCAAGGGAGGAAACGACTTGGCGGGTCACTTGCCTTACGGGTGTCGCCGTGTTCTTCTTTCCCTTCTGCACGGTGGAAGGCTCTGCCGCCTGTTCCGGCTTTCCTCCGTTCTGACCGCCCATGTACTTTGCCGCCAGCTCATAGGACTTCTCCATAAGTGCCACCTGTTCGTCCATAGATGAAGTCCTGCCCTTCTCGCTTTCCAGTTCCGACTCCAGCGAGGCGATGCGCTCCAACAGCTCATCCATCTCGGCATTGTCGTTCTTCGGCTGTTCGTAGAAGTTGCCGAGGGTGGCGTTCAGGTCACGGTAGGCGGCTGCGGAGGATTGGATGGTCTGCGGCGTGGCGGGCTGTGCCTTTTCCTCTTTGCCGCCCGGATTGGCGAGGTCGAAGTCCGTCCCGTCCTCCGTTCCAGCTATCTCGCGGTCGAACATGTCGCCCAGCTGCCCGATGGCACGGTTGCGGCTCTCCAGACGCTCTTCCATCTCCCCATGCTCGTAGGCTTTCAACTTGTCGCCGATAATCTGCCGGTTCGCCTTGTCCGCGTCGGGCATCTCGGTGTTGTATCCGTCTGTTCCCGGCTGTTGCTCCTTGCCGGAGGACGGGGCGAATATCAGCCACATCGCCCCGATGAACACCAGCACCATAGCGGGCAGGACTATCATCTTCTGCCGTTTCAGCCGCTGCGCCTCGGTCAGCGGTTCGCGCCCCTTTTTCGGCTTTCCCGTGTCGGGAGCGGCTTTGTTCTCTTTCGTCGGTTCATTCTTCGTCTGTTCCATATAAATAAGGTGTTAAGTGATTGTCAGTTTCCACCGGGGTCGGCAGTTCCACCCGTCCGGCGTGTCCCGTTTCCATGCGTAAGCCGTCGTTCCTGCCGATGTCATAGACGGCTCTGCCGAAGGTGTAGAGGGCAAGCACCGCGAAGGCGGCGAGCATCCCCAGTACGATGCGGCGGCGTGTTTCCGGCGGCAAACCGTCCAGATACCCTTTGAGCCTTGCCACCAGCCGTTTCCGTTTGTCGTGGAGCTTCCAGTACACGCCCCACATTGTTTTTCTGATACTTTTTACTTTCCGTTTCATAATCCGTTACCGTTTGATAGTCTGTAAATCCTTATTCTCGATGATGGTGAAACCCTCGATGGTGAAGCCGTTGGGATTGTCGTCCGACCGTGATGCGTTCAGCAGGCGGCAGGTGGTCACGAGGCTGCGCTCGGTGACGTTGCTTTGCCGGATGATTTTCTGCGTGGCGTAGGTCACGGCTCGGTAGGGATAGGCGTTGAAGTCACACACCACGCTGTCCACCTTCAACACTTGGTTGATGTTTCCGGCGATGATGCGGTTGTAGTACCCCTTCTCGGCGAAGTCCGAATAATAGTGGTACACGCTCTTGTCTGCCAGCAGCAAGGCACGTTTTACGTTGTGTTCAATCGCGCTTTTTTCAGGTGACAGCGTGAAGAAAAGCTCGTGGAAGCGGCGCACATGCTCCCGTGCCTCCGCTGGACGGTTCTGCGACAGATCCTGCGACAGCGCAAGCATCAGCGACTTGCCGTTGTCCAACACATAGATTTTCTCCCGTTGCTTCTCCGCGAAACGGTAGGAGTTCCACACGCTCCACACCGTCACCACGGTGCACAGCGAGAGGAAGACGATACCGAACAGGCGTATCTGCCTGAACGATGATTCGATGTTTTTAAGTGACTTAAATTCCATTGTTGTTTATTCGTTTTTAATTGTCAGTTGATTATTTCAGCAGTTTCCCGGCACGTCCGACCACGTTTCCTGCGGCTGCACCCGCCACGCTGCCCGCCATGCTTCCGGCTCGTCCCGCCATCTGGTTCACGTTGCGACCGTAACCGCCCATGCCTCCGGCTTGGATAATCCAGCCGGCAACGGTGGGAATGGTGAAGTATCCGATGATGCCGATGCAGAGGAACACGATATACACCCCGTCGCTCGAATCCAGCGAGAAGTTCGGGTCTGCCTGCATCCGCTCGATGTCGCTTTGCAGCATCAGCACCTGTATCTTCGCCAGTATGGTGCTGAACATGTCCGACACCGGAAGCCACAGATAGACCTGTATGTAGCGGCATATCCACTGCGTGAGCGTGCTTTGGAAACCGTCCCATACCGACAGGGCGAAGGCTATCGGACCGAGTATCGCCAGCACCACGAGAAAGAAGGTGCGGACGGTGTCTATCACGAGGGCGGCGGCTTGGAACAGCAGTTCCAGTATCTCGCGGAAGAAGTCGCGGATACTCTTCTTCATGTTGTACATTCCCCGGTCGATATACATTCCCGCCATCGTCACCATGTCGGAGGGCGACCAGCCGAGTTCCTCCAGTTGCTTGTCAAATTCCTCGTTGGACACGAGGTAGGCGGTTTCGGGGTTGCGTACCATCGCCTCGTATTCCAGCTTGTCCTTCTGCTCCCGGTATCGGTTCATGTCCAGCGTTTCCGCCTCCAGCATCTTTGCCGTGCCCTGTACGACGGGTGAGAGGATGCTGTTTATCGTGCCCAGCACCACAGTCGGGAAGAACATGATGCACAGACCGATGGCAAAAGGACGGAGCATCGGGAATACGTCTATCGGTTCGGCTCTCGCCAGCGACTGCCATACCCGGTAGGCGACGTAGAACAGCGCACCCAGCCCGGCGATGCCTTTCGCCACACCCGCCATGTCCCCACATAGCGGCATCATCTGCTCATAAAGTGAGCGTAAAATCTGATGAAGGTTATCGAACTCCATAGGCTTACCAGTATCTTTCGTTCATGTTCCCGTACAGCCCCATGATGCGGTCGAGGTCGTTCTTTTTCTTCGCACGCAGATAACTCACGGAGATGTTCTTGTTGGTGTAATAGCTCACAAGGTTGCGGTAACGCTTCATTTTGGAGTAGCAGCGTTCCACCACGTCCATGCGCTCCTTGTCGGTCATGGAGAGCGTGGTGATGTTCACCACATTCTTCAGTTCCGTCAATACTTCGTTGCTCTCTTCCAGCAGTTTCGTGTAACCGAAAGCGATTGCCGACAGCTCTTCTGGTCTGAAATTTCCATCACGGAGCATCCTTTGGAAACTGTTTACATAAATGTCGGTGATGTCGCCTACCATCAGGATGGTCTGCTGCACCTTGCGGGCGTCCTTGACGAGATTGTTCACCGATTTGAGGGCATCGTAATACTTTTTGCCCTGCTGATAGATTTTCACCGTTTCCTGAAAGTTGCTCACCATGTTCGTGGCAGTCTTGGAGGTATGGATGATGTTTTTGGAGGCATTGATGATACCCTGCGCCAGATTGCCCGGATCGCTTACGACCCACTGTGCGCTTGCCCTGCCTGCGAAAAGCAGGCACAGGCAGATAATCATTGTTATTCTTGTTCTCATGTTACTTTGGATTTTAGTGGTTGTTATTCTTCTGTCGGGTGTCCCGGCTGCGGTTTCACCCGCACATAGTCGCCGCCCGGCGAGAAGGTCAGCACGTCCGTTGCCTCGTTGTAGGACACGTCGATGCGGAAGCCGGTGTTCATGAACAGGTTGTCGTTTTCCTCCTGCAAGAGATAGGTTTCCGGTTTCAGCTTGCGGCGCAGACCGCTCCGGCGGAACACCGTCACCTTGTAGGCTTCGCCCTCCTTGTAGATAAGCACATCGGGCTTCCCCTCCACGCTCTCCCAGTTCCCGCACAGCATATCACGGCGGTTATCGACCACATCGCAGGATTGCAGCATCATGACCGCCAATCCGATCAGGCACTTGCTGACTTGCAGCATTTTAACTTTTGATAAATTCATACGCATTTCTTGTTTTTAGCTGATGATTAAATGATTAACTTTTGGTTCTCCGCTTCTCGGCAAGTTGCCGGATGGCGGCTTCGATGTCGCCGCCCAACTTCTCCGCCAGACGGTAAACCTCCACTTTCTCCGTTTCCTCGGTGGTGTACGCCAGATATTCTTCTGCACTGACCTCGGTGGCATAGACCGCCGATTGTGTGCCACCCAAGCCTATCCACACCTCCTTGTAGAGCCGTGAAGGGTTGTTCGCCATGTTGATGGAGAGTATCTGCCCTTTCTCCTTTTCCGTCAGTCCGAGCAACGCCTGTATCTGGTCGAACTTGTTCATGTACTTGCGCTGGTCGAGAAGTATCTTGCAGTCGGAGTTGTTGATGATGCTCTCCTTGACCACGGGAGAGGAAATGATGTCGTCCACCTCCTGCGTCACCACGATTGCCTCGCCGTAATATTTTCTGACCGTCTTGTACATATAGCGCAGATATTCAGCCATGTTCGCTGAAGAGAGAGCCTTCCAAGCCTCTTCCACAATAAGCTGTTTCCGTACCCCTTTTAGTCGCCGCATCTTGTTGATGAAGGCTTCCATGATGATGATGGTCACGACGGGGAACAGTTCGCGGTTTTCCTTAATCGAATCTATCTCGAAGACAATGAACCGCTTGCCGAGCAGGTCGATGTTCTCCGTGGAGTTGAGCAGGAAGTCGTAGCGTCCGCCCCGGTAATACTGCCGCATGGTGGTGAGCATGTTGTCGATGTTGAAGTCGGACTTCTCCACCTTGATGTCACGCTGTGCCAGTTCCTTGCGGTAGTCGTCACGCATATACTCGTAGAAGGTGTTGAACGACGGCACGATGCTACGGTCGGATTGGATGCGCTCAATATAGGCACTCACGGCACTGCCCAGCTCGCCGCTCTCCGTCTTTGTCACCTTGTCGTCCTCCGACTTCCAGAGCGTCAGCAGCAGGGTCTTGATGCTGTCCTTCTTCTCCACGTCGAAGATGTAATCGTCGGTGTAGAACGGGTTGAACGATATGGGCTTCTCTTCCGTGTAGGTGAAATACACGCCGTCCGCTCCGCCTGTCTTGCGTCGGATCATGCCGCACAAGCCCTGATAGGAGTTTCCCGTGTCCACCAATACCACATGTGCGCCTTGCTCATAATATTGGCGCACGAGGTGGTTCATGAAGAAAGACTTGCCGCTGCCCGAAGGACCCAGCACGAACTTGTTGCGGTTGGTGGTGATTAATCCGTACCAACATTTATTTATTTAATACTGAATATCAGTTAATTATGGTATAAAGCACATCAATATTAATATTTTTAAAGCATACAATTTGCATACAAATAGAGTGATTATAAGAAAACAGAAAAGGATATTTGTTGTTAAGGGGTAAATGTGGTAGGAGATGTTTTTATATCTGTTTTCTCTCGTTTTTCAGTGAAAAATAGACATGATACTGGCAAAAAGAGAAAGAAACTCTGTTTTTCTTTTTTCGCCAGCATATATAATTTGCTGTCTAAATAAGTTTAGTTCGTTTTGGATATACAGACAAAGAAACGTACTAAACCTTTGAACTTAAAAATATAACAAACATGTTATGTTACATACTTTTTTGAATATTTAAACAATGTAGTTAAGTACTATCAAGCATATTTCAGGCATTTTTTATACATTTGCACCAATGACAAGTAAATGATGACTGAATTTAATTCATATATGAGCAATATAGACATAGATTTTTTTAAAGAATTGTGTCTAAAACATGGAGAGTTACGACATTATAAAAAGAATGAGTTTATTCTCCATGAAGATGATGTATGTTCTTTCTTCGGGTTTATCTTGTCAGGCGTAGTCAAATACAGTTGCACCAACCGGACAGAAAACAAACCGTATAATGTCGGTTTTTCCTTTCCAAATGAATTTATAGGCGATTATCCCACTTGCTTATATGGCATGAAATCAGAATTGAATATACAGGCGATAATCCCGTGCGAGATTTACATCTGTTCTTCTGCATTCTTACAGCAAAAATTCGAGGAGAACAAAGAAAGCCAACGGATAGCCCGTATCGCAGCCGAACAGATGTTTTTCCAATCATATTCACGTTATTTGGATTTATTCAGATTCACACCGGAAGAGCGTTACCTCCAACTTTTAAAAAAATGCCCTGCAATCCTTCAAATGGTATCACTAAAAGAAATAGCATCCTACCTTAAAATTACACCCGTACACATGAGCCGAATCAGACGCAAGCAAAGTCTTGACAACAAAAAATAAACATAGGTTTAGAAATTTACATTCATAACAATATTCCAAGAGTATCTTAATCTGCCAAAGGATTCTTCTTTTTATCTTTGTCTTATCTTTGGTTGGTTCAACGAAGAGACAAAATAAAGATTGAATGAGTTAAACAAGAGATTAAAAAAGAGAATATGAAAACAAAAGAAATTCTTGGAATACTTATGCTATTCCTCTGTACATTCAGTTTTATAAGCTGCGACGATGATAATGAACAGACAAATGAATTAACCCCCGAAGCACTTTATCAGACTTCATGGCGTGGAACAGGACATTGTGAGGCTTGGACAGTACAAAATATGGGGGTCGGTATGCAATTTGTAGATACTCGGAAAGGGAAAGTAAATTGGGAAGGTTACGATGAAATTGATATTACTTATACAATAGAAGGGAAATATATCACATTTAATAGCAATGCTTTATATTTGGGGGGAGCCCCTTGGATTATCAAAAGCTATACCCAAAAACATATAACCATTATACAGAATGAAATTAGTCCAGATAAAGAGAAAGTAGCTACAATTGAATTAGAGAAAATAGATTAAACTGAATCATAGGAACATTAAGTTGCATAAATGTATGCTACAACAAAACAAAGAGAACCGTGAGATTCGCAAATTGAGCAAAGAAAGGATGAAAGAACATATAAATACCTTGTAAACAAAGGGAAAATGCAGATTCATCTAATATTCCTTTATGTGCTATTATCGGGCTGGTCTATGTGCTGAAATACAAGGAAAAGAGATTCACCTTGTTCTCTTACATAGGATTGGTTATTGGGATAGGATGAGCAATTTATATGCTACTGATAATAAGGTCAATGTAAATCAAAGTAATATGAAACTGAAATATATATTGAATGCTATAATATTTGTTTTGGCATTATCTTTTTTGTCTATGTGTATATTTAAGACTACAGAGTTAAGTTTGAAATGTATGCAATTTGCTGTATCTATCTCCTGTATAGGAGCAATGTTTTCTACAAAAAGATATAGATACATATTTGCATCTATTGCTTTAATCATTATAGGAATATCTTTTTTACTTTAGATGTCCATAATAACGATAATGATTTGATTGTTGCTAATGTCTTCATAATAGCATCTGTCAAGTATATTTACTTCAGCAAACGCCCCCGTAGGTGCAGTTCCTATTCACAATTAAATCATTGCCTAATCATCATCCAAACAATTCAGCGGATTGGGGATTTTGGGCTTTTCAAATTAGACTATCCGCAAATATAGAAAAAGTGCAATACACCACGAAGATGCACTGCACTTTTCTCCATATATTGGGTGGGCTTTAACATTTACAGTTTGTATCCCTTGTTTTCCCGGTTTATGGCTTGCCCAGTCGGTTGGCTTCCTTTTTCAACCGCTCGGCTTGTTCATTGAGCAGCCTTGCACGCTCCAACGCTTCCGCCTGCTTCCTACTGCGGTATTCAAAATCCGTCACCGAATCAGTCAAGTTTTGGATGAAAACGTTATCCCGTTCCCTACTGAAATTCGTTTCCAGCAAATCAAGGCAGTCCCCGTCCGCTTCCCCTTTCATCAGAATGTAGCGGTATTTCATATCGTTGTCCTGCAACTGCTGCATCCGTCCAGCCAAATGGATATTCAGGAACAAGGAAACGAAACAGATAACCAGCCCTGCCAAAAAGAGAAGCAGTTTCGGACGCAACAAACCGCTTATCCGCTGGGACAGCGATGCTGGTTCGGTTTCCGCTTTTTCAGTTGTGCGTTCCTTATGGTAAGAATCCAACGCATCCAGCATTTCTTTCAGACAACGGTAGGTAGCCGTTACAAATTTTCTCACTTCTCCTATGGATTGCTGCTGCTCCTGTTCCGTATTCTTTATGTCGGCAAGTTGGCTTTGGATAGCCTGCAATTCCTTTTCGGGAACAGCCGGATTATTGTGCAGTTCCGACAATGCCTGTTCGATTGCGTTCAGCCTTTCGATAGTTTCTTCCCGACTGGCTGGCGTTACCTGTGCTTCCTGCTTCTCTTTCAATTCCGTAACCATTGAGAGAAGCCCCTCTAAAATCAAATTTTCCTCCATGTATTTACAATTTAAGTTGTTTTTTCTTTTTCTTCTTCTTTCTCAAATTAAAATTAGGTTCTTCATCCACTGGGGGAGAAGAAGCGGAAAACAGACCGAGCGAACCAGTTATCAACGGACTGTCAGCCTTGCCCGGTACAGGTGCTTGTTCCCGAACGGGCGCGAAAGTTGTTTGCCGTTGGCTTCCGGCAACATTCATTCCTGCATACCCGAAACATTTGTCCAGTTTGGAAAAACTGAAACTCCGGTCTATCTCCGAACCCTTGAACGTGTATTCACCTTTGGAAAAGGATATGCCCTGTATCTCGTCGGTCTGTCCCTTTCGTTTGAACCGGACGGTAATACCCTTTTCTGCTAACCGCTCCTGTAACTGCTGCCAGTTACGGGATTTGCCGATTTCGTTCTTCACAGCCGTGTAAATCTCGTATTTCGACTTGTCCGGCTCTTTCAGTCGGTGCTGCTTTACCTGTTCTTTTCCACCAGCGAAATAAAGCCCGTGTTTGGCTTTCAGCTTCTTGCATACCTGTTCGTTACGGTACATATCGTTCCTGTCCGAAATGGTCTTGCCGTTATTGTCTATGCGGTTGAACACGATATGCACGTGCGGATGTTCCCGGTCTTGATGACGCACGATGATATACTGCGTATTGGTGATTTTCATTTCACGCATATACTCCTGCGCAAGCTGTACCATCTTCCCGTCTGTCAATTTGGGCGCATCCACTGTCGAATAACTTAACGCAATATGTCCGACAGGCTTCTTCAAATCGGGATTCATCCCGGTCTGCATACAGAAGCTGCGGATTATATCACCCCGGCTTTCAGTCAGAACCCCGTCCGCATGAAGCAAAACCGCCTGCTCCTTGCCGAGCACATAGTTCACACAGCCCTTAAAACCGCTTCCCTTTTTTATTTTTCCAATCATCCGACAAATGGTTTATGATTCCAATAATCCTGTTTTTGAGCTTCACCAGTTCCACCGCCACCAGTGCGAAACCTCCGGCATTCGCCCGGTGCGCCAACTGGTTGATGTTGTTGGCTTCCCCTGCCAGTTTGCGGATGGTGTCCGCATCCTGCCTGTTCAGCCGGGGTATGACCTCTGCCGAAACAACCGCCTGCCTTACATACTCACTGACACGCAACCCGGCTTCCCCGGCTCGCTTCCTGATGGCGTAATACTGCAACTCGGTCAGTTTCGTACTGACAACCCGTTGCTGCTTCTCTATCCGTTTCTTTGCCGGACGTCCCCCCGGCTTGTCCTTTATACTCGTCATGGTTTTTTACGTTTGAATGGTGTCTTAAAAATTGCGACCAACGGGAGAAATTTTCTTTGCGGTGAGCAAAGCAAGGTAGTTTCGGTTTACCGAAACATAACCTTGCTCTCCAAATAAACCGCCAGCCGTTGATAGTCCTGCCGGATTAAATGCCCCTGCCTCTCTTTTGTCTTGGGGCGGCACGTTGTCCGGTTTCCTGCTTCGTTTCCTGCACTTGGCTGGCTTCGTTTTTCTGTTCCTGCTTCCTGCCGCACAGGTAATCGTTCAAGTCCGAATATCCCCTGTAATTGTGTGAGAAGTCACGTACACGGTAGGAGTATTCCAACTCGATATCCCGTGTCGCTTCATATCCAGCCTTGTCATTGTCAAGCATACAGTGGATGCGTTCATACAGGGACATCACGTCAAGGGCTTTCGACACATTGGCGGTAGAGTTAAGAATGACATAATCCTGCCTGTCAAGGTCGGGCATGGTCGGACAGTTCCTCATGCGGAGCGTAAGGAAAGAGAGGTAGTCCATGAAACCCTCGAACACCAGACATTTCTCTCTCGGCTCTCCCTGCTGCCGTATATGGGTGATGTCTTTCGGGGCGATGCAGCCTTTGAAAAAAGAGTTGCGCACCTCATAACCTCCTGTCATGTTCGGGAAACCGATAGCGAAGAACGGTCTGCCGTTATTGGTAAAATGGAGTTCCTTACATTCTCTTTTTGCCAGTTCGATATTGATACCCCGTCCCTGCAAGTAACGGAGCAATGCCGGATGGGTAAGGTCACGGACTTCCAAATGCTGGAAACTCGGTTCTTTCCTACGCTGGGGAAAAGAAAAACTGACCGGACGGATGTGCGGTGTCTGTTCCGCTATCCGGTTTAAAAGGTATGGCAAGCTGTCTGAACAATAGAGTTCCTTTGCCAGTGCGATGAGGTTGCCGCCCTTGCCTGCGCCAAAGTCATACCAAAGGTTGCGGTCAGTGTTCACCTTGAAAGACGGTTCGTGTTCCTCCCTTAACGGTGATTTGTACCATAAACCGTTACCCTGCTGTTTGACAGGAGAGTAACCTAAACTGTGCAGATAGTCTGCGATGGGTATTTGTTTCACATCTTCGATGTTCATAACATTTTCTTTTTGGGGATAAAAAAATAGTTGAAAAGTGCACCAGTCCTGTTTAGTCCGTTATATATACACCCGTACCATACTAAACCTGCCTGTTCCGATACTGGGAAATAGTAAGTCCGTTCCTCTTGTATATACACCCGGACTAAACCAAACTGACTTTTAATAATGGAAATCGGGATTATAGCGGTAGCCCTTGCCCTCTTTCACAATCATGCGCTTGTTCACAAGAAACTTGTTAAGCGACACAAGAACATTGCGTCCACGCTCGTAACCGATACTCGCATAACCCTGTTTCAATGCCGCTATGACATTGGAATAGCCTTGTACCACCTGCTTGCCGAAACCGTTCTCCAACGCTTCCCGGTGTTGCTGTTCAGTCAGTTCCGTAAGCGAAAAGTTCCTGTCCTGCTTAGGTTGTTGGAATACATAATCATCCACGATTTCGGGTAAAGCGTTGTCATTGATACGGAATGCGAACGGGTCAAATTCCCGGTCACGTATGTGCATCGCCTTTACCTCGCTTATGTTGCCGTCCTGCTGGCTTTTCGTGATTTGCAGGACGGTTTCAGCCTTGTTGTTCAGTTCCGTACCGATATGCCCCCTTGTGTTGTCATCCCCCTTGTTCAAATGCAGCACGGTGTGGATATGCAGGTTATACCCACTTGACCAGCGCATCAAAAGGTTGATTAGGTCGGTTGATTCGCTGGGGCTGTTGATGTCGTACATCAAGTCACGGATTCCGTCAATGATGAGCAACCCCACATCGGGCATATTTTCAAGCATATAGCCGATAATCTGTTTCCGTTTGTCGGGGGTCTGCTCTCTTAGCACGATGAAAACAAAATCGTCCCTGTCCTTGTCGGTAGGCAGTCCGGCAAGTCGCAAAATACGCTCCATGACCTTATGGCAATGGTATTTGCTCTGCTCGGTATCTACATAGAGGATTTTCCGTTTGTTCGGTGGCAGGCATGCCGAATACTTCAGTACCTCGTCATTCTTCAACGCTGCCGCAACAATGGCGGAAATATTGAATGTCTTTTTGCTCTTGGCTTTGCCTGTGGATGCGCTGAAATTACCCAGCGTGCCAATGGTAGAGCCGTTCACCCAGAGTATTTCGGGCGGCACTTCGTAAGTGTCCGTCACCTTTAAATGAATGGTTTTCCAAAGGGCTGCGAAATCCTCTTTCTGCATGGTAACACCCTGCCCGGCTTCTTCTTTCCTCTTATTTTCCATAGTTACGGATTTTCCGGTTTGCGCTCTTGGCGATGGCGAGTGCCGCCTCGTCCTTGTCGTTCACCCTTTTTGCAAGGTTTTCCGCCCACGTGAGAAGCTCTTTCCGTGAGAAAAGCAATTTGT